>JBAWGU010000191.1:0-5026 GCA_049593215.1 Pyrinomonadaceae bacterium | reverse complement strand
CCTCAGCACTCAGCACTTCTTTTCATGAGACCCTTATTCTTGGGTCGAGCCAGCGATAGAGCATGTCAGTTAATGTGTTTGCGAGAATGTATGTGACGCTGATGACGAGGACGCAGCCTTGCACCAGACGGTAGTCGCGTTTGTTGATGCCGTCTTCGACGAGCAGGAGGCCGATGCCGGGCCAGTTGAAAATCTTTTCCGTGATAATTGCGCCTGCAAGCAGCACGCCGAGTTGTAAACCCAAAATTGTGACGACGGGAATCAGTCCGTTCTTCAAGACATGCTTGTAAACTACCTTGCGCTCGCTCAAGCCTTTGGCTCGCGCCGTGCGCACGTAGTCTTCGCCAAGCTCTTCAATCACGGACGAGCGAACCATGCGCGTCAGAATCGCGGAGAGCGCCGCGCCCAGCGTGAATGCCGGAAGAATGATGTCGCTCCAATCGAAGTGGCCTGAAGGCGAGAGCCAGCGCACCTTGACCGCGAAGAGGTAAACAAGCATCGGCCCGATGACGAAGCTAGGCAGGCTGATGCCAATCAGCGCGGCAACGGAGGAAGCGTTGTCTATTAAATTCCCTCGATTCTTTCCGGCAAGCACGCCGAGCGGTATTGCAATCAAAATCGCAATTAAAAGCGAAACTATGGCAAGCTGGACAGTAGAAGCGAATCGTGACTCAAAAAAGCCATTTACGATTTCTCCCCAAGTATATTCTCTTCCTTCCACATCATTGCAGTGTGTGGAGAAAAATATTGCTTTAGTAATGGGGCAATCCGTGCGAAAAGATTTGCCCATGTCGCCATGCAGGATTGCGCGCCAGTATTCCGTGTAGCGATTGTCAAAGCCGTGCCACTCGAAATGTCTCTCGCCCTGTGCATCGCGCGGAAAAGAGAAGAAGAAGGGCGGGCGATCAAGCCCGTGCTTTTGACGAAAGAGTTCAATCTGTTCGGGCGTCGCCTGCTCGCCAAGTATGGCAACGGCGGGATCGCCGGGGACAAGCTCTATCAGAATCGTGACGAGCGAGACCACAGTCCACATCACAAGCAACAGGATGGCGATGCGGCGCAATGTGCCGAGTAGCTTATGCTTCATTTAGAAACAAGGGCGAATGCCGTTTCGGGAAAATTGATGATTGAAACTCGTTTGGGATAATAGCAGATAGAGAGTGACGTGTGACAAGTGAGAGGAAAGCGATTAGTAATAAGGCAGGAGAAGCTAAAGGGCTGGCGAAGTAATCCTTGAAAACGCTGAAGCGACTTCTATATACTCGCTCGCAAAGTTAACCAATCTACATAGCCCCATCCGTTGCAGGTTTATTGCCGCAGATTGTTGCGGCTACTCAAGCGATTTACCGGAGAAGTATGGACTGTATAAAAGTGAAAGGTGACTCTCATGCGAAAACTTTGTTCGGTGTTGATAGCGCAATGCTTTCTCATCATCAATGTCTTTCCTTCTCTGGCGCAGACGCAGCAGGCACAGCCCTCTTCCGTTGAAGTTGAGCGGCGCGTCGAATCTATCCTGCGACAGATGACGCTGGAAGAAAAGATTGACCTGCTCGGAGGCATAAACGGTTTCGACGTGCGGGGCGTTCCTCGTCTGGGCGTTCCCATGCTGGGGGCAGCCGACAGCCCGTTCGGGGTTCGCGCCGATGGACAATCCAATCTGATGACAGGGGGGATCGCGCTGGCCGCGACATGGAACACACAGCTTGCCGAGCGTGTCGGCAGGGAAATCGGGAGAGACGCCCGCGCGCGAGGCAAGCACTTTCATCTGGCTCCGGGCGTGAACATCTATCGCTCGCCACTGAACGGGCGCAACTTTGAATACTTCGGTGAAGACCCGTTTCTCGCTTCGCGCCTTACCGTCGGATACATCAAAGGAGTGCAGAGCCAGGGCGTCAGCTCCACCGTCAAGCATTTTCTTGGAAACAACTCGGAGTTTGCGCGCAACACCACAGACTCCATCATAGACGAGCGCACACTGCGCGAAATCTATCTGCCCGTTTTTGAAGCATCCGTCAAGGAAGCGCACGTCGGCTCGATTATGGATTCCTATAATCTGGTGAACGGTGCGTACATGACCCAGAACGGTCGCTTTAACATTGAACTCGTCAAGCAGGAGTGGGGCTTCGACGGCGTTGTGATGTCCGACTGGGGCGCAACGCACGATACGCTTGGCGCAGCTAATAACGGAATGGACCTTGAAATGCCTGCGGGCGATTTTCTAAACCGCAAGACGCTGATGCCGCTCATCCAGCAGGGCAAAGTTTCTGAGGCCACGATTGATGACAAAGTTCGGCGCATCCTGCGAATCGCTGTGCGCTTCGGCTGGCTCGACCGCAAACAACAAGACCCTTCCATTCCGCGCTACAACCAGCAGGGCCGCGAGGCATCTCTCGCTACGGCGCGCGAGGGCGTAGTGCTCTTGAAGAATTACGGTAGCCTGCTTCCTTTGAGCAAGCAGAAGATTAAATCCATCGCTGTCATCGGGCCGGACGCCTATCCGGCAGTTCCGCTCGGTGGCGGCAGCGCAACGATTCCGCCGTTTCACACTGTGAGTTTTCTGGAAGGTCTGAGCAGCTATCTCGGAACAGCAGCCGACGTTCATTATGCGCGCGGCATCTTCAGCTTGAACAGGGTGGCGAACTCTACAGATTTTTCGACCGCAGCCACAGGCGGCCAGCCCGGACTCAGCGTAGAAGTCTTCGACAACGCTGTTCTCTCAGGCGCACCATCGAGCACACGCAACGACCGGCACATCAATGTCGGCACTCCGCTTGATCTCGGCGTGATGGCCTCTGGAGATTTCGACTTCTCAGTGTTCGCTGTTCCGCCGCAGCCTCTCTCAGCGCGTTGGACAGGCTTCTACACGCCTCAGAGCGCAGGCCCGCACGACATCTTTGTGCAGCAGAACGGATTCATGGATAGCGGTTATCGCCTTTATCTTGACGATAAGCTGGTCAAAGATAGCTGGAAGATGTCGGAAGCTATCGTCGAGCAAAGGAGCGTTTCGCTTGACGCTTCACCGCACAAGATCGTGCTTGAGTATCATGGTGTAAAAAGCCCCTTTGGTGGTCCTTTTATGAAGATGGGAATTGTGCGTCAAGGGAGTTGGGTTGACAGGGCTGCTGAAGAACTTGCGGCCAAAGCGGATGCGGTTGTGCTGGCAGTAGGCTTTGACCCGTCAAGCGAGACAGAAGGGTGGGACCGTACCTTTCGCCTGCCGCCGGGGCAGGATGAGTTGATTCAGAAGATCGCCGCCGCGAACAAGAACACGACAGTCGTCGTCACATCCGGCGGGGCTGTGGACATGAACGGGTGGATTGATCGCGTGCCGGGAATCATAGAGGCGTGGTATCCGGGGCAGGATGGCGGGACCGCGCTGGCCGAGATTCTCTTCGGCGACGTGAACCCATCAGGCCGCCTGCCAGCAACTTTTGAACGTCGCTGGGAGGACAATCCCGTTCACGACAACTACTATCCACAGCCGGGAACGAATCGGATCGAGTACAGGGAAGGTCTATTCGTCGGCTATCGCGGCTACGAACGCAACGGCACGAAGCCTCTCTTCCCGTTCGGGTATGGCCTATCTTACACCACCTTCAAGTACGACAATCTCAACATCAGGCAGCTCAATGGCGCGAGCGCAGAATCTTCCGGGCCTCGCTATGAAGTTTCTTTTGACGTGCGGAACACCGGAAGCCGTGAAGGCGCAGATGTCGCGCAGGTTTATGTTGGCGATACGCACTCAAAAGTGCCGCGACCCGCGAAGGAGCTGAAAGGCTTTGTGAAGGTGAACCTACGCGCCGGAGAGATGAAGAGAGTGTCTGTGATTCTTGATAGCCGCGCCCTCTCTTATTACGACATGGGCGCAAAGCAGTGGCGCGCAGAGCCGGGTGATTTCGATATTCTTGTGGGCCGCTCGTCCGAGCAGATAGAGCTGCGCGGCAAGCTGTCGCTGCGTTAAAAAACGTAGTCCGGCAGAATCGCTTTGAACTCCCTCACGGACGGCCCCGACAACCGGACGCAACTGGAGTCAGGCGACTTTGCCGGACTACGTATATGGTTGCAAGAAAAACTCTAAGCGTAATCAGTTGCAACCACATTCCGTTGCTTGCGCGCTTCTAGTGCGGTCGTGTGCCCATGTGCAACGCCGCAATGCCGCAAGTCAAATTCTGATATTCAACTTCCTCAAAACCCGCTTCGCTCATCAAACGCGCCAGACCTTTCTGGTCAGGGAAGCGTGAGACGGAACAGGGAAGATACTCATAAGCTCCCTGCGAGCCACTTATCATGCCGCCGATTCGCGGCAGCACGCGTGTGAAATAGAATTGAAAGAGCGTGCTGATACCCGGCACAACGGGTTTGGAAAATTCCAGTATGGCGGCGCGTCCTCCGGGCTTTAACACCCGCAGCAACTCTTGCAACCCACCCTCTACGCTCGCCAGATTTCTCAACCCGAACGCAATGCTCACAGCGTCAAAGGCGCTATTCGCAAACGGAAGCTTGAGCGCATCGCCTTCGACGAATGGAACCGTGTGCGTCTTTGCAGAAGCTTTGCGCGCGGCAATCTCAAGCATCGGGCGGCAAAAATCTGTTCCGATAACGCGCGCTCCTGTCGCTTCAGCAATCGCCAGCGAGAGGTCGCCTGTGCCGCAAGCTACGTCAAGAGCGCAGGAGTCTTTGCCTGTGAGCGCGCCTTGCAACTTTTTCGCAACGAGCCTGCGCCAGCGCCTGTCTGTGTTGCCGGACAAGAGATGATTCAAAAGATCGTAGCGACCTGCAATGCCTGCAAACATTTCGCGCACGTTGCGCGCGTGGTCGCTCTCTGATTGTTGACTCTTGTCAGACACAGTTAAGCTTAATATGGTTCTATGAATGGTTGCAGACTGGTTGCAATCAGTTTGTAAATTGGTACGGCTTCTTTACCGGTGCGGCTACAGGCTTCGATACGGGCGCAGCCACGGAAGGCGTTGCGGCCTTCTGCGGATTTGCCGGATCGAATATTTCGACTTCGCCTGCGCTTGAGAGC
>JBAWGU010000190.1:0-3677 GCA_049593215.1 Pyrinomonadaceae bacterium | reverse complement strand
GTATCCCGCCGGGTGGTCAATCACTATTTCAGGCGTGCCGGAGCGAATCTCTATGCGGTGGTAGCCTTTGTTCGGGTGCGTTGAGAGATAGGTGAGAGCGATCTGGCGCGCGAGCGATGAGCCGACTTCTTTGATGAACGGGTCGAAGCTGACGGGCACGCCTGTTCCATGAAAGTATGCTCGCCCGCCCGTCTCAGCAGAGAGTTTGTCCAGCGAGCCTTGCGCGTCGGCGATGAGCCGCGAGTTATTGCCAGACGTTGCGCCCTCTGTCGGCGCGTAGATTGAATAGATAGCGACGCTGCGACGTTGCGCATCCTTGACAGCTCTGTCAAGGTCAATGCTCTGCGCCACGCCGAAATTAAAGCCGCGCGAAATATCCAGTCCATCCGAGACAACGAGCATCGCGCGCCGCCCTGCCGGAAGCGATTCAAAACGCTTGAGAGCTTCTCTAATCTCTATGTAAGGATTGGACGGACCGGCAGTGGCAGAGCCGACAGGAATGCGTAAAGAGCTTGCAGCCTTCTCAAGGTCTGTGGTGAACTTCTGTCTGACTTCGATGGTGCCGGGTCGCATGTAGCCGACAAAGACGCGCGAGCCTCTGGGCAGGCGACGTATGAAATCTGCGATGGAAGCAATCTCGTTTCCGATTGAGGAAACAACATTGTCCTGTATCAGCACCGCGAACGAGAGTGGGGCCGAGCCGATGTCGCGTATGGAGATTACTTGCTGCGCTTCGCCATCTTCTTTGACGCTGAACTCCTCAATCGGCTGAACTTCGCTGATTGGCTTTGAGCCGCGCTTGCGAAAGGTGATGGGAATGGTGACGGGCCTCACAGGGCCGCGCTGGTTTGAGCTGACTTCGACACTGCCCTTCTCTTCCGCAGCGCGTTGCTGGCCCAGAATAGTTCCGCTTAAAGTAAATCCAAACAGCAGAGTCACTACAAGCGCGTATGCGTTTGATTTTGTTGCTCTCGACATCGCTTCTCCTTCAGCTCGGTCGGCGCGGTTGACGTTTCTTATTATACAGCCTCATGCTCTCGAAAGCAGATAGCTAAAGCCGCGTTCGGAGATTTGGCCTGCGAAGATGCACAAGAGTATATTCTGCTGATAACATTTCGATGATGAGTTAAAGCACGCGAGGGGGAACAGATTGCAGGGGCCTTTGAACTACTTCCTCTGCCCCATCCAGAAGTTGTATCAGATTTGAGTGGCTGGCAGACACAAGGGTTGCCCCTGCGGTTTATTTGACGAGATGAGTGATTTAGTCAAGAGCAACAAAATGACTAAGAGCGAGCGCGCCGTGGCGCGTGCGCTGAAGGTCTCTCCATGGCTTGCTCCGTTAATCGTCTCGCTGCCTGCGCCCATCATCTTTCTCCTGCTCTACTTCATCACGAGCACGCCCGCAGACGCAGTAATCTTCTTTGCTCTGACGCTAGGCTCGCTCGCCGTCGGTCTCTTTATAGGCATCCTCGTCACAATCTTTCTCATGATCTATCGTCGTCGCTGGGAGCGGAGGCTGCGCGACCGTCTGGCTCTGGACGGCATCACCGCAGACGAGCTTTCATGGTTTATGTCTGAGTTGACCACAGCCGAGCGGCAGTCACTCAAAAGCATAGAGGCTCAGAACCCTGCGCTCGCAGACGCTTACAGAGAGACGCTGGCCTCGCGTTTGACAGCCACGCGCGTCATCGCCAGCTCGAATCGTGAGCTACTACTCGTCAGGCGGCGCATGAGCCGCGCCTCAAGCATTAAAGGCGCGGACACGACCAGCTTGATAAAAGAGTTAGGGGAAGATAAGCAGCGTTTAGAGCAGGTCAACCGCGAAGGCTTGCAGCGTCGCGCAGAATCTCTGGCGCGTTTGCAGATGATTGAAGCGGCTGCAAGTCGCGGCGCGAGTTGGGCCGAAACAAACATCGCGCTCCAACGCCTGAGCGCGACGCGTGAACAGATTCCCCTCGCGCTCGAAACAGCGCGGCTCGAACAGGAGACGCGCGAAGCTATCGAACAGGAATTGAAGAACGATGCTCAGACATCTTTGAAAGAGTGAGAGAAGAGACCGCACAAGATGAGCGACGATGCAGCAGCACAAACAACTATCAACCTGATTCGCATTGACGATGGACGCTGGCGCGTGCTCATCAATACGGAAGATATGGGACAGTCTTTTCAATTTCCCTGGGATGCACTGCAATGCGCGCTCAACGGCTCTCTCAACGGCAAGCCCATTCGTGACCTTGAAGCAATCGAGATTAAAGCCACAACCAAAACCGACCAGCAACTCCTCGCACGCGTGCGCGCCGCACAAGCACAGCAACGCGCCCTCCTCGCCGCCCTTCGCGGCATAGACGGAGAAGGAATCTAAGAGCAAGGATGAAGGATGAAGGATGAAGGATGAAAGTGTGATGAATGATAGTGACTTGAAAAGTCGGACGAAGACTTTTGCGTTGCGGATCATCAAACTCTATGCTGCATTGCCGAAAAGTGTTGAAGCGCAGGTGTTGGGCAAGCAGCTTATACGAACAGGCACATCGGTTGGCGCACACTATCGTGAAGCACAGCGCGCAAAATCAGATTTAGACTTTATCAGCAAAATCGAAGGCGCGCTTCAAGAGTTAGACGAAACATCCTATTGGTTAGAACTGATCGAAGAATCTGGCATCTTCGCTTCAGAGCGGCTGAAACCGCTTCGCACAGAAGCCGAGGAATTGACGAAAATTCTCGTGACAATCGTCAAACAGGTCAAGCAAAAAGTGAAGTCCGGCGGAAGTGTATAGCACAAGTTGGACGCTCACACTTTCATCCTTCATCCTTCATCCTTCATCCTTGCTTTTCTGTACACTCCGACTGACAGGCGTTCGGCGTAGCCTTCGCGGACGAGGGCGTGGTGGCCTTTGCCTGCGTCTGTGCGTGAGAGTCCTGTGACTTTGGCGAGTTCGCCGCGCAGGGTCATGCCTGCGCCGTGCAGGAAGGCGCGTGCAATCTCGCGCAGAGCGTCTTCGCGTTTCACTTTGACGGAGAGTTCCTGCTGGAAACGTCCTTCCGCCAGCGTCCAGATGTAAGTGAACCAAGGTTCATAGAGAACTTCGCCGGGCACGACCTTCATCGTTCTTTGCAGCTCATCGAGCGCGCGTGTGAAGCGTGGGCGTTCAGTGATTTTAGACGCTTCGCGCAAATCACAGGTCGCCAACTCCCATTCACGCCGCAGGATTTTCAAGATAGCCTGCGCATCTTTCGAGAGCGCCTCACGCTCTTTCGCGCGCGACAAGCCCCACAGCGCGTTGAAGTGCGGAATGAGGCGCGGAGCGATGAATGTGGAACGGCCTTTAGCCATCTTCGCGTAATAGACGCGCCCACGCCGCATCACTTCATCTTTAATGGTCCATGCAAGACTGCTCTCAGGGTCTTTCTGCACGTTGCGCGGCATGTACGCGTCGCGGCGACCACAAACGGCGACATAGAGCGAAGGGCCGGGCCTTCGCGCATCAGTCATCGCGGCGCAAAAGCCAACCGTCTCGATCAACCTTTCAGCATCCGCAGCATCTTCAACACGCGACTCAGGCTCGCGCCGCCACATCTCGTCACGATACGCTTCTATCTCTTCCGGCAACGAATCGAATTTTTCCATTCCCAAATTTCACCTCACCGCAGAGGCGCAGAGTTTTACGCAGAGTAAGCGC
>JBAWGU010000189.1:0-2546 GCA_049593215.1 Pyrinomonadaceae bacterium | reverse complement strand
GAGACACAGGGCGATGCCCTGTGCTATTGAACCCGCGCCCCTTCGGGGCTTTCCTTGTCGCCAACTTCTTATCTCGAACTCACATTATCTTTAGTCTGTCTTATCCACCCGCGCCTTGATAGGATTCATCAAGCAACTCAACCGGATGACGAATTTTTAAATCCATGCCTGCGAGCCGCGCGCCTGCCCCGATCTGCATGTGGCAACCGGGATTGCCTGTTGCCAGTACGCTCGCGCCCGTCTCTCGCACATGAGCGAGCTTTTCATCAAGCACGCGCGCGGAGAGTTCCATCTCCACGAGGTTGTAAACGCCTGCGCCGCCGCAGCACATCTCACTCGCTTCGAGCGGCACAAATCTGATACCGGGAATCGCGCGCAGCATCTGCAAAGGCTCTTCCACGGCGCGTTGTCCGTAAAGCAGGTGGCATGATGCGTCATAAGTTATCAGTGCATCCTGAATTTCCGCGCCTTGCCTGATGCCTGTCAACGCGAGTTGCTGGCTGATGTCGCGCACACGCGCGCTGAAGCGTCGCGCACTCTCCGCGTATTCTTCTTCGTCCGCGAGCAGATGCGCGTAAGAAGCGAGCATCGCGCCGCATCCGCCTGCGTTCGTGACAATCGGCGCATCCGTTTCCGCGAAAGCTTCCAGATTCCGCCGCGCGAGAATGCGCGCGCCTTCCAGATCACCCGCGTGAGCATGAAGCGCGCCGCAGCAAACTTGCCCGGGCGGTGCGCTTGTCTCGCATCCATTCGCTTCAAGCACGCGCGCCGTCGCACGATTCACACGCGCAAAGAGTCCTTCCGTGACGCAGCCTCTAAAGAGCAGAGCGCGCTCGGCAACTCTCTCATGCTTGCTCACGCTCTCACGCGCAACACTGCGCGCCGCTTGATTCTTCTTCCTCCCATCGCTCAGCTTCACGGGCGCAGAACTCTCAAGCAAAAGGAGCGCAAACTCCGCGCGCCGCGAGATGAGACGCGGGAGGCGCGAGCGTAGAAGCAGGCGCGCTAGTCCGGCATCGCGCATGATACGCGCGAGCGCAAACGCGAAACGCAATCGCGCGGGATGCAGCCACACATGACGTAACACAAAGCGCAACGTCCTTGAGGTCAAACTTTTCTTCGCGCCCGATTGCGAGAGGTCTGAGCGCGCGGCTTCTAACAACTGCCCGTACTGAACTCCTGCGGGACACGCCTGCTCGCAGGCACGGCATCCTAGACAACGATTAATATGGCGCTCGAAAGTTTTTGAATCTGCGGCAAGTCTCTCTTCTTCGACGGCGCGCATCAGGTAGATGCGCCCGCGCGGGCTGTCATTCTCGTCGCCGGTCTTGATGTAGGTTGGGCAAGCTTCCAGACACAATCCGCAATGCACACACGCCAGCAGCTTATCCTCTTCAGCCGCGAGCATCGTTGCGAGTTGTGTCTGCTTCATCAAGCTTCCTCTAATAGCCCACAGGCACGCCATCGTTGCGCGGGTCGCTTGCGCCGAGACGCATTCCTGTCTTCCGCTCAATCATAATGCCCTGCGCGTCGCCCATGTAGCGCGGGTTTGAGTTGAGCTTGTGCCCGCGTGTCTGAAGCGCGTGCTGCACATCGTAAGAGAGTTTATACGGCTCAAAGACAATCTCATCCGGCAGCCATTGATGATGTATGCGCGGCGCATCAATCGCCTGTTGAATGTTCATGTCATAGTCAATGATATTTGAGATGACCTGCAACACTGTGTTGATGATTGTAGGACCACCGGGACTGCCGACTGCGAACCAGAGCGTGCCGTCTTTGCGCAACACGAACGTAGGCGTCATGGCGGAGAGCGGACGCTTGCGCGGCGCGACTGCATTGCGCTCGCCCTGAATCAAACCGTAAGCGTTCGGCACGCCGACTTTCGCAGCGAAGTCGTCCATCTCGTTATTCAAGAGCACGCCCGTTCCTTTGGCAATCACGCCTGAGCCGAAGCCGCCGTTCAAAGTGTAAGTGTTAGAGACGCAGTTGCCCTGCGCGTCAACGACTGTGAAGTGCGTCGTCTCTTCCGACTCAGAGCCTGTAGGCTTTCCTGCGCTCACCTCTTTGCTGTTCGACGCGCGACGCATGTCAATGGTGGCGCGCTGCGTCTGTGCGTAAGCTTTATCAATCAACCCCGCGACAGGCACGTTCACAAAATCCGCATCGCCCATATATTCTGCGCGGTCAGCGAAAGCGCGCCGCATCACTTCCGTCAACAGGTGATTGCGCTCGACAGACGCCCAGCCGTACTTGTTGAGATCGTAGCCTTCGAGCATGTTCAGCATCTCTATCAGCACCGCGCCGCCCGAAGATGGCGGAGGCATGGAGATAACTTCGTAGCCGCGATAAGACGAACGAATCGGCACGCGCTCCTTCGCCACGTAGTTGTGAAGGTCATTCATGGTCATCAAGCCGTTGTGCCGCTTCATGTCTTCTGCGATGAGCCGCGCCGTGCGTCCTTCATAAAATTCGTTTGGTCCATCTTTCTGCAAGCGCGCAAATGTCGCGGCGAGTTCCGGTTGCCGCCACACCTCATTCTCTGT
>JBAWGU010000188.1:0-4619 GCA_049593215.1 Pyrinomonadaceae bacterium | reverse complement strand
GTCTCTTTGCGACCTTTGGCGACGATGAGGCGTTTGTCCAAAAGCGTCTTGATGGCCGAAGGAGATTGCACGCCGCGTATCTCTAAAATTTCAGGGACGGTGATGGGTTGTTTGTAAGCGATGACGGCGAGCGTTTCGAGCGAGGCGAGCGAGAGCTTCGCGCTCGGACGCGATTTGAGAAACGCGCGGACGTGCTCGTGATATTCGGGACGCGTGGCAATCTGCCAGCCGCCCGCAACTTCTCTCAGGTGCAGGCCGCTGCTGCGCTCGTTAAACTCTTTCGCCAACTCTTCGACGGCAGTTTGAACCCAGTCGCGCTCCTCTTTCAAAACGTCTGCGATTGTCTTGATGCTCAGAGGTTCCTCGGAGACAAAGATGAGCGCTTCGATAATCGCCATCAACTCTGCCATGCTGCGCACAGCCGAAGGAGTTTCTTCATCCTCTATCGAAGATGAAGAAGTTGCTTCCTGTTCGGCTGCCCGCGCCGCAGCTTCCTCCAGAGCATCTTCAGCGTCAGCGTCGTGAATGATGACGCCATCTTCCGTGTCGAATAGATTGTCACTTAACATTCGTTCTTGATTCTCTTCACTCATAACTTCAAAAATTTTTAACTGCCAGCGCGCGCGATGATTTCGCCGAAGGTCTCGCGCTGCACGAGGGTGATTTGTGTAGTACGAACTAATTCAAGGACGGAGAGAAATGCGAGGACGAGTTCGCGGCGCGTGCGTGCGCGCTCAAAGAAGAGGCGCAGGTTCAATTCGCCCGCAGACATCACCATGTTTCTCAGACGCTCAAGCATTTCCGTCATCGAAATCTCCTCGCGCTCAATCTCCAATAAAACCTCTTCCTTGTGGCGCGCGAGAATTTGTTGGAAGACTTTGAGAAGATCGAAGAGGCCGACAGAGACTTCCGGGTTCTGCTTATCCGTCTCAATCTCGCCGCGTGTGAAGATGGCCTGTTCGACCGTTGCGCGCGACCAGAGCATCTGTGATGCGGCCTTGTACTTCTGATGTTCCAGAAGTTGACGGACAAGATCGTGGCGCGGGTCTAACTCATCTTCTTCTGCGCTTGCGGCAAGCGGGTCGCGCGGCAGCAGCATCTTCGACTTAATCTCGATGAGCGTGGCTGCCATCACTAAAAAATCGCCAGCGACGGCGATGTCCAGTTCTTTCATCAAGTGTATGTAGCGCAAATATTCGTCCGTGATGCGCGTGACAGGAATGTCGTAGATGTTCACCTGCTCCTGCCGTATGAGGTAGAGCAGGAGGTCGAGCGGGCCGCTGAATTCACCCAGCACAAGCTTCAACTCTTCGCCGCTACGGTCCGAGGAGATTTCGGGTTGCGCGCCAATCACGTTGAGCGGCGTCGCTGCGTTCGTTGAATTTGAAGAAGTTGCTGGTGTTGCTTCTTGTATCTCGCTCATCTTCTCTCCATTTCGAGTTGATGGATTTAGCTTGCCCCTTGCAGCCCCATGCGCTCTTTGACCTGCGCGAGCGTCTTGCCTGCAATCCCTGCGGCGCGCTCGCGTCCATCTTTGAGTATTCGATTCAACTCCGCATCGTCAATGCCACGCGCGCGATCCTGCACGGGCTTGAGAAATTCAATCGTCACGTCTGCCAGATCGCCTTTCAACTGTGCATAGCCCTTTCCGGCAAAGTGCGCTTCAATCTCTGCGGGCGATTTGCCCGTCAGGAGTTGATAGATTGAGAGTAGATTGTTGATTGCCGGGCGCGACTCGTCAAAGCGAATCTCCGTTCCCGAATCCGTGACGGCGCGTTTGAACTTGCGCGTGACAGTCTCCGCATCATCAAACATGAAGATGCTGCCCGCCGGATTTTCATCAGACTTGGACATCTTCTTTGTCGGGTCATCGAGCGCCATGATGCGCGCTCCGACTTTCGGGATGAAAGGCTCTGGGATGCGAAAGGTTTCGCCGTAGTCGCGGTTGAAGCGTATAGCCAGATCGCGCGTTAGCTCAAGATGCTGTTTCTGATCGTGGCCGACAGGCACGAGGTCTGTGTGATAAAGCAGGATGTCCGCAGCCATCAGCACCGGATACTCGAAGATGCCGACGCCGACGTTCTCCTGCTGCTTGCGCACCTTGTCTTTATACTGCGTCATGCGCTCAAGCTCTGAGACGCGCGTGATGGAGTTTAAAATCCACGTCAACTCTGTGTGCTCAGGCACGTCTGACTGAATGAAGATTGTGGAAACCTTCGGGTCAATGCCAACTGCGACATAGAGCCGCGCGAGGTCCAGAGTCTTCGCGGCCAACCCGCGCGGGTCTTGCGGGTTTGTGATGGCATGAAGGTTGACGATGCAGAAAAAACTTTCGTACTCGTGCTGCAACATCACCCAGTTGCGCAACGCGCCCAGATAGTTGCCGAGGTGAATGTTATTCGTCGGCTGCACGCCGCTAAAAATTCTCTTCATCTTAAGACTTTATTTCATACTCTTTGCGCTTAACGCAAGCCGATGATAAACGGGTAAGAGGCAACCGGCATGACCAAGCGAAAGAGCGGGCCTAACGATCTCGTAAAAACTAAAAGGAGCAAAAGCATGGGGCCGAATCTCTCCAGCATCTCGATGGCTGAATCAAAACTCGAAGGCAGAATGCTGCCGAGAATTTTGCTGCCATCAAGCGGCGGAACAGGCAGCAGGTTAAAAAATGCCAGAGCGATGTTCATTGAAAAGAGAGTGCTCAAGAGCTTTGCTCCACCCTCTGCGACCAGCGAATCGCCGTTAGCCATCGCCACAAGGCCACCGTAGGGAGTGAGTCCGAGTCCCACCAGACCAAACTCAAAGAGCACGCGCATCGTAATCCCAGCGATGATTGCAACAAACAGATTGCAGATGACTCCCGCCGCAGAGACCCAGAAATTTGCGACACGCTTGTTGCGCCAGCGCAAAGGATTCACAGGCGTAGGCTTTGCCCAGCCGATGAGCGGCGCACCTGTAAAGAAAACTATCGCCGGAAGAAGCAGCGTCCCGATAGGGTCAACGTGGACCACAGGGTTGAGCGAGATGCGCCCCTGAAGCCGCGCCAGATCGTCGCCGAACCTGTTGGACATCCAGGCGTGCCCGGCCTCGTGCAGAGAGAGAGAGAACACGAGCGCGACCATGTAAAGAATAAATTGCGCTATATCAAGATTTCCCATCGCTGAATCATCTACAAGGCAAGCAGCAAGAATCGCAGACGCTCAAACTAACATGCGCCTACAGCAGAGTCAAAAAGCAGGAGACAGGAGTCAGAATTCAGAAGCCAGAAGGAGAACGATAGCGACGGTCTAAAGCAATCTGAAGCAAGGTGCGTGAGCATCACTGCTTTTCTTCTGGCTTCTGGATTCTGACTCCTGATTTCTAATTCAAAATCGCCCCTTGAATATCGAGCGGCAAACGGTAAACAGTATCGTTGGTGGCGACGACCATCTCGCCCGTTGCGCCGAAAGCAAGGCCGACAACATTCATTCCGGCGACAAACAACTCTGCGTCGCTTCCATCAGGCGTGATGCGCACGATGCCGCGCCGCCCGCGCAGAGAGGCTGCGACGTAAAGATTTCCTTCCGTATCGAATGCGAGTCCCTGCGGTCTGCCCAGCCCGCGATAGAAGACGCTCGCCTCGCCGCTCTCGTTAAGGCGCATCACCGCATCGTGGCTTGAGACTGTCGGCCCCGTGACATAAAGATTATCGTCCGGCCCAAACGCCAGATGGTAAGCGGAGACGGAAGGCTCTAGCTGCGCCCACGCCTGCTCTTCACCGATGCCGTTGATGCGATAAATTGTGCCCGTGCGGTCGCCAACGTACATCCGATCCCTGCTATCGAAAGCGAGTCCTGTCGCCACGCCCAGATTACTCGCAAACGCCACTGCTTCTTTGAAAGGCGTGACGCGATAGACAGTGCCGTCCAGACGGCTCGTCACAAACATCTGCCCCGTCTTATCGAAAGCGATGCCCGTCGGGTTTGTGATGTCGCCTGAGAAATCCATCAGCGTGCCGCCCGAATCAATGCGAAAGATTGAGACGGAAAACTGTTGCCCGCGCGAGCCTGAGCGCGTCACGAAGAGCGAGCCGTCGTCAGGGTCGAAAGCAGGATTGGCGACCGGATGCAGGTCTTCTGCGAGTTTTGCGCCGACGATGCAGCGAGACGATGAGCTTCTATCAGCGCCGCTCTCAAGCACGACTTCAATCTCCCCGCCATGATTCAATTCCGGCACAATCGCCAGCACGCGCTGCGAAGACGCTCCCGTCAGGTGAGCATTCTCTCCATCAAAGATCGCGCTGCATGTTCTGATTAGCGTCGTATCGAAATTTTCGCAGACCACGACCACTTCGCCGCCGGGTATTGCCGCCGCCGGATCAACACGCACAATTCTGCCCGCGCCGTTCATCTACACAGTTTCTCCGCGAAAAATTTGTCTATCCACAATCAACAACACCTTGCATGATACGACGCGCACACGAGCAGTGTCTAATTAACGTGAGTTTGAGCAGTAGGCCAATTTGAAGATGAGGCAGGGTGGGCCGGAAGTTCACCGCAGAGGCGCAGAGACTCTCGCAGAGATTACGCAGAGGTGCTGAAGGCTTAACTCTCTGCGCTAACTCTGCGAAGACTCTGCAC
>JBAWGU010000187.1:0-6101 GCA_049593215.1 Pyrinomonadaceae bacterium | reverse complement strand
CAGTAGGACACAGAAAATGGCTACTAACGAAACTAAAAGATAATTGGAGAAAGTTAAAAATAGTTGGAGAAAGTTGAGGCAAGCCTAAAAGGAAAATTATGAAAAATACGGTATTGAATAACGATGTGGAAATGCCCATTTTAGGGTTTGGTGTTTATCAGATAACTGATCAGGAAGAATGTGAAAGAAGCGTTTATGAAGCCATAGGCAGCGGCTATCGTCTGATTGATACCGCAGCCGCTTATGGAAACGAAGAGGCAGTTGGCAAAGCGATCAAAAGAGGTGGTGTGGCAAGAGAAGAGATGTTTGTGACCACCAAGCTGTGGATTCAGGATGCCGGTTACGAGAGCGCAAAGAAGGCTTTTGAAAAATCTTTACAGAGGCTGCAACTCGATTATCTGGACCTGTACCTGATCCATCAACCCTACGGGGATGTCTATGGCTCATGGCGGGCGATGGAAGAGTTATACCGGGAAGGCAGGATTAGAGCAATCGGTGTTAGCAACTTCCAGCCGGATCGGTTAATGGACCTGATGGTTCATAACGAAGTAGTTCCTGTGGTCAACCAGATCGAGACACATCCCTTCAATCAGCAGATTGAAACCCAGAAATTCTTGCAGGAAAATGGTGTTCAAATCGAATCCTGGGGACCATTCGCCGAAGGCAGAAATAACATTTTCCAAAATGAGTTACTGCTTTCTCTCGCCGGGAAATACAAGAAGACCGTTGCTCAGATAATTCTGCGCTGGCTGACACAAAGAGGAGTAGTCGTTATTCCAAAATCAGTTCGGAAGGAAAGGATTGTTGAAAATTTCAACATCTTCGATTTCGCACTTAGCCCCGAAGACATGGATGCCATTGTCGCGCTAGACACGAAGGTTAGCAGCTTCTTCGACCATCGTGATCCGAAAATGGTGAAAATGTTGGGTGAGGTAAAACTTAATACCTAAGATCACTGCTGTCTCGGTTGAATCTGGTACAGAAGCCACAGATCGTTTTGAATGACGAGGTTTCAGATTGAGCCTCAAAGGAGAAACAATGCAAGAACGAAAACTTGGAAATAGCAATTTAGAAGTATCGGCGATTGGGCTTGGCTGCATGGGCCTGAGCTTTGGGTATGGTCCGGCCACGGACAAGCCGGAGGCGATTGCCCTTATTCGCGCAGCCGTCGAGCAGGGCGTCACGTTCTTCGATACGGCAGAAATTTACGGGCCGCTCACGAATGAGGAGCTGGTCGGAGAGGCTCTGGAGCCTTTTCGCGGCAAAGTGGTGATCGCGACCAAATTCGGTTTCGCACCAGCTACACCGGACGAAGCGCATTGGAGCGCTTTGAACAGCCGACCGGAGCACATCAAAGAGGCCGTCGAAGGTTCTCTCAAACGGCTCAAGGTCGAGATGATTGACCTTTACTATCAACATCGCGTTGACCCGAACGTCCCTATCGAGGATGTTGCCGGAGCAATCAAGGACTTGCTTGAGGAGGGTAAGATCAGGCACTGGGGACTTTCTGAAGCGGGAGCGCAAACGATTCGCCGCGCGCACGCTGTTCAGCCCGTGACAGCGCTACAGAGCGAATACTCGCTGTGGTGGAGACAACCTGAAGCCGAGATCATCCCGACGCTTGAAGAACTAGGCATAGGGTTCGTCCCATTCAGCCCGCTTGGTAAAGGCTTTCTCACCGGCAAGATTGACGAAAACACCACGTTCGACAGCACTGACTTCCGCAATATCGTTCCCCGCTTCACACCCGAAGCCCGGAAGGCAAATCAGGCTCTCGTTGATTTAATCGGCAGGTTTGCGACAGAGCATAACGCGACTCCCGCTCAGATAGCACTGGCTTGGCTGCTTGCCCAAAAGCCGTGGGTCGTTCCGATTCCGGGCACGACGAAGCCGCACCGGCTAACGGAGAACAACGGCGCGGTTGAGATCGAGCTTACGCCCGAAGACCTCAGTCAGCTTGAGGCGGCAGCTTCGAATATCGAAGTTCAAGGCGCTCGTTACCCTGAACATCTGGAAAAAAGGGTCGGTCGTTAAGCCCAAGTTTATGATGGAAAAAATTAACGGAAAATTTCATGATTGCGAGCGGATGTGATGTGCAGCTAATTTACCGGGGCATTGTGTTGTGAAGCTACTTTTCAAAAGCCCGCCTCCGGGGCGAACATCAGAAGGGATTTAGCAGTGGAGATCAAAAGAAATGGCACGCAGCCTTGCGGCAAAGGGCCGGACGAGTATTTCACCGGCACTGTACGCATTGACCCCCTGTTCGAGGCACCCGATCCGTCACGCGCTCGCGGCGCGAGTGTCACGTTCGAGGCTGGTGCCCGTTCGGCATGGCACACACATCCGCTCGGGCAGACCCTGATCGTCACTTCGGGGTGCGGGTGGGTGCAAAGCGAGGGCGGACCGAAAGTGGAGATTCGTCCGGGCGATGTCGTCTGGTGCCCGCCGAATGAGAAGCATTGGCACGGCGCTACGCCGACTACGGTCATGACGCACATCGCCATTCAGGAGCAGCTCGACGGCAAGGTAGTCGAGTGGATGGAGAAGGTCAGCGACGAACAGTACCATGCCGCATTAAGGACCGAATAAACGAGCAGGTGGATTCGGCGACATGTCACCACTGAACGGATGGGAGAACTTCTACGTCATCGTCGGCTCGTCTGCTGGCGCGCTGATCGGGTTGCAGTTCGTCGTCATGACCCTCATTGCCAGCAGGCCGATGGCACGCGCGGACGCGCAAGCGAGCGACGCCTTTTCGACGCCGAGCGTCGTTCATTTCGGAGTCGTGCTGTTGCTCTCAGCCGTCGTCAGCGCTCCGTGGCACGGGATCAGCGCCGTCGCTATTCTTTGGGGCTTAGTGGGTCTTAGTGGGATAGCATACGTCGCCGTTGTGGCCCGGCGTCTGCGAGTGCAAACCGTCTACCGGCCCGTCTTCGAGGACTGGTTGTGTCATGTGCTGCTTCCACTTGCGGCATACGCAATACTGGCCGGATCGGCCTTTGCGTCTCACTCCTATACGCGCACGGCCCTGTTCCTCGTCGGCGCTGCGGCGCTAATGCTACTCTTCATTGGTATTCACAATGCCTGGGACACAGTAACGCACCTCGTCTTTGTCGAGAAACAGGGAAAGCGGGAGGCCAAGCGGAAACGTTGAGCTGGCATTAGCGACTTTGACAAAAGACATGTGGCGGTTTATCGCTACGCTTATAGTCGTTTGCAATAGGATGTAACCTGAGATGAGGATTGAGGGTTCACGCAAAGACGCAAAGAACAGAAAAACTAAAGCATACCTTCTGTCTTTCTCTTCTTTGCGCCTCCAGCGTGAACCCTCATTTTCGTTACCGCACAAGCTACAGCCAATTGCAAACCGCAATAGTGATCCTCGTTCTTACTCTTCTTTGTCTAAGTTGAGCACGACGGAGTTGATGCAGTAGCGCAGATTTGTCGGTTGCGGCCCGTCGTCGAAGACGTGTCCGAGGTGTGCATCGCAACTACTGCATAGGACCTCTGTGCGGACCATGCCGTGATTGGTATCAACTTCGGTTCGGACATTATCCTCTTCTGTGGGCGCGGTAAAGCTCGGCCAGCCGCAGCCTGAGTCGAACTTCTCCTCGGAACTGAACAACTCGTTTCCGCAAGCCGCGCATTTATAGAGACCCTTTTCCTGAGAGTTGTGATACTTGCCTGTGAAGGGCCTCTCCGTTCCTTTCCGGCGAGCCACTGCGTATTGCTCCGGCGTCAGTTCTTGTCGCCACTCTTCGTCAGTTTTGATAACTTTCCTCTTCATCAATCGTCCTCTTTCCTAATCATCTGTCAGGGCTTCTCTACATCCTACTCGCGCTCTCTTTAATCGCACAAATCCGTCATCGGGTGATTTTCAGTCACAGCAACCTGTATAACCAATCAGAGTGCAGTATCATAACAAACGAAATCAACACCTTGCCCATGAGGTAAAATGATCCTACTGCCTGACTCTGACGAGGACTTGCTGCGCGAGTGCGAGATGGAGACCTTCCGATCAAGTGGCCCCGGCGGGCAGCACGTCAACAAGACGGAGAGCGCTGTCCGGCTTCGCCACCTGCCTTCCGGTCTGGCCGTCACCTCCCGCGAGGAGCGCAGCCAGCACCGTAATAAAGCGCTCTGCCTGCAAAAACTCCGCGAGAAGGTCGAGCAACTGAACCATCGCCCGGCGAAGCGCGTTCCGACGCGCGTCCCGCGTAGCTCGAAGAATCGTACTCTGGAGGCGAAGGCACGGCGCTCACACATCAAGCGATTACGCTCAAAGCCATCTACGGATGAATGAGCAGGCTATCAGCAGGATACATGGTGGTATCATGAGATAAAGGGAGAATCCGAAATGATAACTGTGGCAAATCGTATCTATGTCAATGCGGAATACGCCGCCGCTTTCGAGGAGAGATTCCGCGAGCGTGCCGGGTTAGTGGACCAGATGCCCGGCTTTATTTCCAATCATGTTCTGCGCCCTGTCAACGAGGGCGACCCCTATATTGTTTTCACTATCTGGAATAGTCGTCAGGACTTTCTCAACTGGGTGCGCTCAGACGCATTCGTCAAGGGGCACGCGCAATCCGGCACCTTGCCGAAGGAAGCATTTTCCGGGCCGAACGTGTTGGAGATGCACGAGGTTATTCAGGACTCTACCCGTCCACAGTTAGAACCGGAGCCTCACGGTGGTCCATTTAAGATGCACTAGCCTTTGTGAGAAGGAGTTAATCGAAATGATTGAGGTCTTTAATACAGGACCGGCATACCCACCGGCACGGGCGGTAGCCTCTAAGGTAGAAGCGCACTTCGTTCGTCATCTTGCTGAGGCACGCCGCCGGGGCAGGCAGGAACTAGCGCCACAACCTGACGCTCAGGCAATCGAAGCAATCATTGATGCTTCCTTCTGGGCCAGCCTCCGGCACGAAGAAGGCTACTCACCGAAGATCTCACTGGCATTTTTTCCGCCCGAGCAAGCGGGTCGTCCGCTCATGTTAGAGCAGGCTCTCCCGCTTACCCCTGCCGCTCTATCCAGACTTGCGCCTGCGGTGGAACGCCCCGGGATTCATCTAGGCGTGTGGCGCGACCATGACCAACTGTGCGTGTGGGGAACTACGCGCACTATCCCCAAACTCTGTTTCGTGCTTGAAGTCATCGAACCCGGACTGCTGGTCGTCAAATACAGACGCGGACAAGACCCCGGTAAATTCGTCAACGTCGTCGTACTCAAAGGAGACCAGATCAAAGAGGTGGATGAAGAAGGGACCAGCCTGCCTGATTGCCCTGCCCTTCTCACTTCGCTGCTTGGCTTCGGCTCGCCCGCTTCAAGGGACGACTCGGTAAACGTGCTTGTGCAACTGGCCGCCTCCATGCGCACGCACGGGCGCGGTGGTTCTTTGCTTGTCGTCCCATACGGCAGAGAAGCATGGAGGGAATCTATTGTCTGGCCCGTCCTCTACTCTGTCGCTCCTGCGTTTTCCGAACTGGCAGAACTCTTGCGCTACGACGCTGAAGAGAGGAACAGTCGTCTGTGGCAGGAAGCATTCCTCGATGCGGTCGAGGCGATGGCAGGGCTGACGGCGGTGGACGGTGCGACCATCATCAGCGATCAATATGAACTGCTTGCCTTCGGCGCGAAGATCGGGCGACGAGAAGGAGGCGCACAGGTCGAACAGGTGATTGTGACGGAACCGATTGTCGGCAGCCTGGCCTCTGTCGTTCATCCTGTGCAACTCGGTGGGACCAGACACATGTCGGCGGCACAATTTGTACAGGACCAGCGTGAAGCTGTCGCTTTAGTAGCGTCACAAGATGGACGCTTTACGATCTTTGCCTGGTCGCCGTGTGAAGAGATGGTCCATGCGCATCGTGTTGAGACGTTACTGCTGTGAGCAGGAAGGATGAAAAGAATTTCTATTCAATTTTCAAAATTCGAGAAAGCAGCGAACGATATTATCTCAGCGTGGGAAATTAGTAGTGGTTCAATTTGAAATTGAATATGGGTGGGCCGGAAGTTCACCGCAGAGGCGCAGAGACACGCGCAGAGATGGCGCAGAGAGTTAAGCACTCAATCTCTCTGCGTAAACTCTGCGCGCCTG
>JBAWGU010000186.1:0-1526 GCA_049593215.1 Pyrinomonadaceae bacterium | reverse complement strand
CCCCTACCTCTTGATAGCAATCTTCAACTCTTCCAACTGCTTCGGATCAACGTCGCCGGGCGCGTCAATCATCAGGTCCTGCGCGGAAGCGGTTTTCGGAAACGCCATCACGTCGCGTATGTTTTCGGTTCCGATGAGCACCATCATCAGGCGCTCGATGCCGGGCGCAATGCCGCCATGCGGGGGCGTGCCGTATTCGAGCGCGTCAAGGAAGAAACCGAAACGTGAGCGCGCTTCTTCTTCGGTCATGCCGAGCGCTTTGAAGATCATGCGCTGCACGTCGCGGCGGTGAATACGAATCGAGCCGCTTGCCAGCTCCACTCCGTTGATGACCGGATCGTAAGCCTTTGCGCGCAAGCGTCCCAAGAGTTCCGTTTCGCCGCCTTCGACGGCGCGCTGTAGAAGCGGCAAATCTTCATCGAGCGGCGAAGTGAACGGATGGTGCATGGCGTAATAACGATTGTCGTCTTCGTGATACTCGAACATCGGAAACTCCGTCACCCAGAGCGGCGTGTACTTACCCGCAGGGATTAACTTTTCACGACGAGCCACTTCATTGCGCAACGCGCCGAGACTCGCCGCGACAATCTTCGCTCTGCCCGCGACAATCAACACAGCATCGCCCTTCTCTGCTCCCGCCAGCTTTGCGATGCGCTCGATAGTCTCTTCTCCGAGAGCTTTCAAGAGCGATGACGAAAGCTCGTCTCCCAACTTAATCCATGCGAGCGCGCCCGCGCCGTAACGCTTCACAAACTCCTGCAACTCGTCCAGAGCTTTGCGCGAAAGCGTCGCGCCTCCTTTAACAACGATGCCTTTAATCTCGCCGCGCGATTCAAGGATGGAAGCGAACGGCGCGAAGGTTGTGCCTGAGAGCGCGGGCGCAAGGTCTTGCAACTCCATCTCGAAACGCAGGTCGGGTTTGTCTGAGCCGTAACGTCTCATCGCTTCCGCATAAGTCAGGCGCGGGAACGGCACAGGCAATTTCAGACCGAGAGCCTTGTCAAAGACTCTCACGTAGAGTCCTTCGACCAGACTGTAAATCTGTTCAAGCGTCGGGAAACTCATCTCAACGTCAAGCTGCGTAAGTTCAGGTTGACGATCAGCCCGCAGGTCTTCGTCACGAAAACAGCGCGCAATCTGGTAATACTTATCAAGCCCCGCGATCATGCAAAGCTGCTTGAAGAGTTGCGGCGATTGCGGCAGCGCAAAGAATTTTCCCGGCTGTATGCGCGAAGGCACAATGTAATCACGCGCGCCTTCGGGCGTTGATTTAATCAGGATGGGCGTCTCAATCTCCGTGAACCCCTGCTCGTCCATGTAGCCGCGAATTGCGGCGAGGACGCGATGACGCAATCGCAAGTTCGCCTGAAGTTGCGGGCGGCGCAGATCAAGGTAACGATACTTCAAACGCAGGTCTTCACTCGCCAGAGCGTCCGAAGATGTCGGCTCAATCTGAAACGGCGGCGTGCGTGCGTCATTCAAGATAAGAATCTTCTGCGCGCTTACTTCCACTTCGCCCGTATTGA
>JBAWGU010000185.1:0-5217 GCA_049593215.1 Pyrinomonadaceae bacterium | reverse complement strand
AGCATACGTTATCGGTAACCCCGGAAAAGGTCTGGCTGCTCAAGTCTATAAGCAGCTTGGATACAACAAGGCTCCGAGACCGATTCGCAAGTACAATGCTCTTCAACTTGAGACGGACACCCGTTTCGTCAAGAACCTGAGCTTGAACTTGAACTACACGCTGAGCCGCTTGAGAGGTAACTACTCAGGTTTGGCCGGTCCGGACGAACTGACCGCCGCCGGTGGATCGCGCAACGATCCGAACGTTCTCCGCGACTTTGACGAACCCTGGGTTGGATTCACCGGAACCGGACAGGAAGCTATCGGCCTGCTGCCCCTTGATCGTACACACGTCTTCAAGGCATCAGGAACCTATAGCTACGAGTGGATGCGTAGCAAGACGAACACGACAGACATTTCGTTCTTTACGACCGCTCAATCGGGAACGCCTTTGACGACCTTTATCAACGTCTTTGGTATTCCGATTCCTGAAACCCAGCGTGGCGACCTTGGCCGCACCAAGGCGTTTACGCAGACTGACCTTAACTTAACGCACCGCATCCGGTTCGGTAATGACGGAAGGTTTGCTATCGCGTTCGATTTCAACGTCATCAACGTCTTCAACGAGAATAAAGTGCTGGCTGTTAATCAGAACAAGTCCAGTGGTTACTTTGCTCTCGCAGAGACCGACGTTGTTGCCAGCGGTCTTACCGTTGACGCAACAAACTACCTGACCAGCCACGGCGTATTGCCACAATATGCGGCGGCAGAGCAGACGTTTGCAACGGACAATGGTGTACCGATTGCTTGGGCTAGAAACGCAGCTTTCAATCAGCCCATTGCCTTCCAGGAACCGCGCTCAGTGCGTTTCGGTTTCCGCTTCCAGTTCTAGTTCTTTTACTTAGCTGGAAAATTAAAAAGGCCCATCTTAATGGTGGGCCTTTTTTTTGTGCCGGAATGTCCGGCACTTTGATGTGAAGCTCTTCCTGTCTGGTTAGCCCCTGAAAGGGGCGGCATAGCAGTAGCCCACGGCGCAAGCCGTGGGTTAAGCAGACAGACAAGGTAAAAGCCCCGAAGGGGCGACATAAATTCAAGATTCAATGTTGACCATCCCTGAATTTATGTCGCCCCTCCGGGGCTTCGCTCTTGTGTTGTGCAATATTCCCACGACTCGCGTCGTCGGCTACTGATAGATCGCCCCATCCGGGGCTGGTTAGACAATCATCTTTTACATCGAACTCATGTTAAGGTCAGTGAGGCAGAAAAACCGACAGCACGTTCATCATCTTACCGGGCGACACCACAACTTTCATCCTGCTCTGTAAAAGTCGCTATTTATTATCTCTTCGGAGTTTGGCAATCAACTCCTGAATCTGTCTCTTATCACGCGCCTCCGGCAGAATCTTGAGATACTCTTCCAATTCATCTGCCGCTTCTTTGTTGCGCCCGAGCTTGTTGTAGAGTAGAGCCAACTGCCAGTGGACTTCGGCAACAGGTGAATTCTTACTTAACTTCTTAGCCTGTAGTAATACTTTCTCGGCTTTCTCATAGCTGCCGTCGAGACGCAATAAGGTGCCATATAATAGTTGAGCGTTGACAGATTTCGCTTCAAGAATTATTGCCGCTCTGGCAGCTTCCATCGCCTCTGGCCGATGATTTAATTGAAAGGCAGCATAAGCCAGAGCATAAAAGCTGGAAAAACTTTTCTGGTTCACGGCAATGGCCTTGATCAAATAAGGGAGCGCCTTCTGATACTCTTTGCGCGCCACATATTCAAGCCCGAGCCTGTTCAGCGCATCATAGTAGTCAGGGAAAATTTTTAAAGCCTCTTCTATCTCAATAAAGCCCTTATCGCCCTTCTCGTTAATATCATTGAGACCCTTTTTATAGAGCTTGCGTGCCGAATCCGGCACCTCCTGAACAAAGACAGCGCCGGTCATATCCGTCACGCCGGGATTGAACTTGCGCTTATCGAATCTTAAATAAATGTCCATGTAAATCTGGTCGCTGGCTCTCTGGACGACATTAACTATGTCAACGCCTTCCACATATTCCAGATAATTAGTGCCGGTAGTTAAAACCCTGATATTGTAATGTCCAGACGAAATCCCGATGAATGAGAAGCGTCCTGTGGCATCCGTCCGTATTCTGCTGATGCTCGAATAGTTCTCATTCTGTAGTTCAACATAGACATCCGAGACAGGATGGCGATATGGGTCCCAAACGATCCCATCAATTCGATTGATGAAACTATTTGAGCTATCGCTCTCTGCGGCTGACGCAGTGGAAGGAAGCGCGAGGCACACGATCACGCCGAACAGCGTTATCTGCAATAAGCCGATTAGCCATTTCATAACACTTACTCCTTTACTAACTCAATCAAGTGGCCCAATTTTTCTTTTTTGGTTCGTAGGTATTGCGCGGCTGGTTCGCGTGATTCAACTTCAATCGGCACGCGGGCGACAATTTGCAATCCCGCTTCTTCCATTGCTCTGATTTTATCGGGATTGTTCGACATCAGGCGCACTTTACACAGTCCCATGTGAAAGAGAATCTCCGCGCACTGGCGATACTCGCGCAGGTCAACTGCGAGACCCAACAACTCGTTCGCTTGCACAGTGTCCGCGCCCTCGTCCTGCAACTCGTAGGCGCGAATCTTATTGATGATGCCGATGCCGCGCCCCTCCTGTTGTTGATAGACGATAGCGCCGCGCCCTTCCTCTTCAATCAACTGCATCGCGCGTTGCAGTTGTCGCCCGCAGTCGCATTTCGTCGAGCCGAAGACATCACCCGTCAAACATTGAGAATGGATACGCACGAGGGTCGGAATCTCGCGGCTCATCTCGCCTTTGTAGAGGACGACGAACTCTTCGTCGCTCGTGCGCGAGCGATAACCCGCTACTCTGAATTCGCCTATCTCCGTCGGCAAACGCGCATCAGCCACGCGCTCTACGGAAAGGTCTGCCAACTGGGATGTCCATGGACATGGAGCCGTCACATCTGCCATAAACTTAAATAGCTCCCCCCTCGAAAACTTTCTCTTACAGTTTAGCCGCTTGCTCAATAAATACGAGAGCGCACACTTTTAAGATTGATTCACGCAGAATATTATGATGCTCTAATTATAGGAGTAGTTACTTTGAAGGACAAGCAAAACGATGCGAAAGATTATGATTAGCGAGAGGGTTTAATTGTTGATGCCGTGCCTCTCTGCGCGTTAAGATAAGCGCGCCTCTTAAACTCCTGTCTCTGGAAGGGTTCGTGAGCGAGCATACTACTCAAGACGCTTTCCCTGCTTCGCTGCTCAAGCGCGAACGCCGCCCGGCGCTCATCTTCATGCGCGGAGAACTTCTCGCCGTCCCGATTCCGCTCGAACGCGACGAAGTAATCTTAGGCCGCGCCATCGAAGCGGACGTGCGCGTCAACGACCCGCTCGCCTCGCGTCTCCACGCACGCATCACGCGCGAAGTTGATCCGAAGACAAACGAAGTGCGCTATCGCATCACCGATCTGGCTTCGACCAACGGCACGCTCGTCAACGGAGCGCCAATCACGGAAGCCTTCTTGCAGGAGGGCGACAAGCTGATGATCGGCGAGCATCTGGTGCGCTTTGAGATGCTCGATGAAATTGACCGCGAGTTTCAGCGACAGATCCGCCGCCTGCTCGTTCACGATGAGCTGACCGGACTCCTGACCAGCAAATCATTCTTCTCCGAGCTGAGCCGCGAAGCCGCGCGCGCGCAGGAAGGGGAGAAACCTTTCTGCGTGCTGATGATGGACCTGGACCATTTCAAAGAGGTCAACGACACTTACGGTCACCTCGTCGGCAACGAGACGCTGGCAGAAGTCGGCTCCGTCATCACGCGCGCTCTGCGCGCTGGCGACGTGGCCGCGCGATTCGGCGGCGAAGAGTTTGCCGCCTTTCTGCTCGAAGCTACATACATGCAGGGACTCGTCGCGGCTGAGCGCGTGCGCTCTGCCATCGCCGCACACTCTTTCCCCGCCGTCCGCACAGGCTCTGTAGAAGAAGGCCAGCGCACGCATCGCATCACGATCAGCATCGGCGTCGCTTCATTCCCGGAAGACGCGCGCGACCCGATTCAACTCGTAGAGCTTGCAGACTCTGCGCTCTATCGCGCCAAGCGCAGTGGCCGCGACCGCATCTGCGCCGCGCGCCCTTCGCTCACACTGACGGACGGCACGGGCACGCTCCCGCCCAGAGCGGAATGAAATTGCGGAATAAAACGTAGGCTCTGATGAATCTCCTGCTTTAAGTTGAGAAAGAACTATTGCATCGCTCACCAAATTTGCCTAAGATGTCTTCACCCGTTCCCTTTGTTTCCCTCTGGCATGTTGACTGGAATCGCCGCTTGAGCTTTCAAAGCTTCGACGCGCGATGAGGTGTCGGTGATGAAGAGAGAACTTCTGTTGATACTCGCGCTGCTTGCGGTCTGCGCATCGAACGCTGCGGCGCAAGAGAGAACGAACAGCCGTCAATCTACTGCGCCGACGCAAACCATTGCCGCCGCTCCTTCAGATGACAACGCAGACGTTTCCATCACTGCCAACGTCACTGCACGCGAGTTGAAGTTTGAAGCCGTGCCGAACCCGAACGTCGAGTTCACTGGCAATCATGAGCGCATCACCGTCTGGGACGCGAATCGCCAGAACCTGCCGCGCCCCGTCGAACCTTTCGTCACCTATCGCAACATCGGCATCCAGCTAAAAATCACGAGCGTCTTCGCAGACATTGACCGCATCGTCAGCGAGGCTCTGGGCGAAAAGCCTTTGACCGACGACTCTCCGCAGCAGAACGAAACAAAGCCGCCCTCTCAAACTCCCTCGAACACTCAAACGCTTCCCCCGCAACCGAGCGGGAGGAAACCGGAGTGAAGCCTCGTCTCATTCAACTTGCTATAGCTTGCTGCATCATCTTTGCTCTCAACGCTCTTGCCAACGCGCAAGATAGCAGAGCAACGAACGCGCCTTCCGCATCCGTGCAACAGGAAGCGCAGGGGCGAACGAGCGCGGACGAAACCTTCGAGTTGAACATCACGGAGCGGCGCATTACGGAAAATAATTTTGAAGCTTCGACTTCCATAGAGGCTGGCGATGAGAGCGCACGCGGACTCCATTTGCGGATAGGCGTCGGCGTCGGCGCAGAGCGCATAGACGTTCTCCTGCGCAACGTGCGCGGCATGGTGCGCTTTCGCGGCACACTTGATCGCGTGCTCGATC
>JBAWGU010000184.1:0-11189 GCA_049593215.1 Pyrinomonadaceae bacterium | reverse complement strand
GGACGCAAAGGCGGAAGACGCCAAGAGCGCAAAGGGGATTCTCTATCAGCTAATCTCTTGACTCGCATTAAGAAGGAGACACGCATGGCAACACACACACCACCACCCTATTTTCCCCAAAACTCTTTAGCGCCGCCTGACGAAAACAGATATAAAAAGTTTAAGCTCGCCGTCGCCGGAATCATACTGCTCGCGCTGCTGCTTCTAGGCGGCGCAGTCGTCGGCATCGTTTATCTATTAAAGTGGCTTTTCTAAAAGAGGAACTTTTATGCTCCGTGCCGGAATAGTCGGATTGCCAAACGTCGGCAAGTCAACGCTCTTTAACGCGCTCACGTCGCAGCAGGCCGCGCTCGCCGCAAACTATCCTTTCGCCACCATCGAGCCGAACGTCGGCGTCGTGCCCGTCCCGGACGAAAGGCTTGAGCCTCTGGCGAAAATTGTTAAGACGAACACGATCATTCCTGCGACGATTGAGTTTCTTGACATCGCTGGCCTCGTGCGCGGCGCGTCGAAGGGCGAGGGACTCGGCAACCAGTTTCTAGCGAACATACGCGAGACAGACACAGTTGTTCAGGTCGTGCGCTGCTTTGAAGACGAAGGCATCGTACATGTCGAAGGCTCTGTCAATCCCGCGCGCGACATCGAGACCATCCAGATTGAACTCGCGCTCGCAGACCTCGCCTCGGTCGAGCGACGCCGTGAACGCGCACAGAAGACAGCCAAGAGCGGAGACAAGACTGCGCTCGACGAAATAAAAGTTTTGGACAAATTGCTGCCTGCGCTCGAAGATGGAAAATCTGCCCGCACAGTCGCTCTGACAGATGACGAGCGCGCTCTTGCAAGAAACTTTTTCCTGCTCACGATGAAGCCGACGATCTACGCAGCGAACGTTGACGAGGCGACGCTCGCAGAAGGCGCGGACAATAATGCTCAGGTGCGCGCGGTGCAGGAAATCGCCGCGAGCGAGTCGGCAGAATGCGTTATCATTTGCGCGCAGCTTGAAGCCGAACTCGTAGAGCTTCCGCCGGATGAAAGAAAAGATTATCTGGAATCTTTAGGCGTGACGGGCAGCGGCGTTGATCGCTTGATTAAGAGCGCGTACCACTTGCTCGGCTTGATGTCATTTTTGACGGCGGGCGAAAAGGAGGTTCGCGCCTGGACCATACAACAGGGCACGCGCGCTCCGCAGGCCGCAGGCACTATCCACTCAGACATCGAGCGCGGCTTCATCCGCGCCGAAGTCGTCAGCTACGACGACCTCATGCGCGCAGGCTCTTACGCGGCGGCGCGCGAACAGGGCCTGCTCCGTCTTGAAGGCAAAGAGTACATCATGCAGGAAGGCGATGTGGTCCATTTTCGTTTCAATGTCTGAAGTGTATCCATTTCTCTAGCTTTCCTCACTTCCCTTCATCTATCAGAATCGTAGCAATTCCGGCATAATCTTCCCTATTGTCTTACCCTGCGTTATCACCTATTATCCCTGAGTAGCAGATAAATTGTGTGTGCGGCGTGTGTGTGATGGATTTTGGCTTTTCTACACACATTCCACACACAGGCGGGAGGCTCTGGATGAAGCGCACAGGGAGCGTTATCAGCAGGGGCAAGGGTAAAAATAGAATCTGGTGGGCCAGATTCATCTACGTTGACGAGTCAGGCGTCCGTCACGACCTCCAACGCAAAGGGACTAGCAAAGCTCACGCCCGCGAATTAGCCGACGATCTGGCAGACCAATACCAGGTGAGCGGTGAGGGTGCTCTAAAGTCCGAGCGCATGACATTTGCTGAGTTAGCTGATTATTGCGAAAAGCACTACTACAAAAAAGCTGAATACCGCGATGGTCGTAAAGTCGAGGGCGTGCGCGGGCTGGCGACAGCTAAGACGCAGATCAAAGTCTTGCGTGAATACTTCGGCACGCGCAGGCTTCGCTCTATCACATACGCAGACCTGAGAGCCTTCCGTAGCTCTCGACTCAATACTAAATCAGAGCGGACAGACCGCAATATCTCAATCGCTACTGCTAATCGTGAGCTTTCAGCACTTCGCAGAATATTGAACGTCGCGCAGGCGGAAGGATGGATACCCAAGAATCCTTTCAACAAAGGCGAGCCGTTAATCAACATGGCGAACGAGAGGAAGCGTGAGCGCATCCTTTCACGCGATGAAGAGAGCGACCTGTTAGACGCCTGCTCACCTTTACAGCGTCAACATCTTCGCCCGTTAATCATCGCGGCATTAGACACAGGAATGAGGCGCGGCGAGATGTTAAAACTCAGGTGGATAGATGTTGATTTAGAGCGTCGAATGATTCACGTCAGAGCTTTCAACACAAAGACGATGATTGCGCGCGACGTGCCTATCTCACAACGCTTGAGCGTTGAACTGCAAAGACTCTGGGATATATCGCCAAAGGATTCTCAAGCTTTGGTCTTTGGGATTAAAGATAATGCTCGAATGGCTTTCACTTCTGCCCGGAAGGATGCGGGGCTTACGGATGTACGCTTCCATGATCTCAGGCACACGGCAGCTACACGCATGGCGCGCACGATGAGCCTTTCGGAAGTGGGCCGCATACTAGGACACAGCCAGCCGACTACAACCTATCGCTATGTAAATTCAGATGCGGCGACGATTCAACGCGCGGCTGAAGCTATTGACGCTTTTCATGCTGAAGGCGAAAACATCAATGCGCCGGAAGTGGTAAATTAACAAGCATCGGCTCGCCTTACTTGCGTGTAGCTAACGTGAGGACAGGCTGCTTCCCTGAGCAGTTTGGCGAGCCGAGACACTTTTCAGGGAGTAGGCTTACAGGGAGGCCATTATGACTGATGAAGAGAAAGCGCAATTTGCGGCGGGAATCCTTTATAGGTGTTTATTAAGTCGTTACGCTGGCGGACCTTCACCATTTGATGATGAAAACAGGGCAGAGCCGCCAACTGACAACGAAGAGGATTGGACAAGAAGTCTAACCCTTGCAGGCGACTTAGCTATTGGTCTGGGTGGCGAGTTTTTTAATTACTATTACTTACCTATAGAGTTCGTTGAAAAAATCATTGATGAATCCCTCAAAATTGCCGTTGAACCTGTTACAGTAGAAATAAGTGGAAAGAAGCACACGGCTGACTTTGAAAAGGTAGAAAATGATAATGCTCACAGTAGAGCCGAAACTTATGCTATCGCCGCGACGGTGTACTTGCTCAACAATCATAGGGAAAAACTAAATGAAGCTATTGAAGAACTATTCGTCGAAGCTGTTGAAATGGTGCGGGGGATTCATTCATCAACGATTCGCAGTATAGTTAAAGACCCAGACGCGAAAGTAACTAGCGATAAGAACTTACAAACTGAAGTCGTTGATAGAATAATTAAAAAGACTACTCCCACAAGAAAAGAACGGCTGCGGAAATCACTTTGGGAGATTAACCCCTCTGAAAGATTAACTAATCTTTCAGAGCACTATTCTAAGCTAAAAGCCGTGTGGGATGCGGCGACGGATGTTTATAAGAAAAGTAAGACGCTGAAAACTTGGAAGCAGATCGTGATTCAAGAGATTAAATTGAATCACGATATAGACCTACCTGAAGACCTTGTTTCGCTACTGTCAAAGAACCCAGCCGACCACTCTTCAGAACTGAAAAAGACTCTTAGGCTCGGATTTGAGCAAACCGCTTCGGGCTTGGCTTGGGAACACGCTGCGCGCCTATGCGGAGTCAAAGCTTGGGATTATGTGACGGGGTCTTTGCGGGAGATTGCAAGTCGGGAAGAACCTAAACTGCACTTAGTAAAGAAAGACTAGAAAAAGGACTTTGCTAAGATTTTGGTCAATCTGAAATCTTAGCAAAGTGACGTGAACTGCCAAGATTTTACACACTAGAACGCCTTAGCAAAATCGCCTTCTTTACCAAGAAAAAATAAATATCAAATTTGATAGAAGCGTCAAGGGTAATCATGGATTATCAGCCTGTAGCAGCAAAGCTACAGGCTTTTTGTTTACACGAAAGGAATGTGTATGAGCGAAGCAGCAGCCGCACATAGTAACCTTTTAACTAAGGCTGAGGCCGCCGCACGCCTCAGAGTCTCTACTATCACAATTCATAGAATGATTCGCCAAAAGCGACTCGGCAGTTATCGCGTCGGCGCGCGAGTCTTTACGTCTCAGCAATTCATTGACGAGTATCTACAACAAAATTCACGGAGGCCAAAAGCAGCATGAAAGAAGATAGGCGAGTGCCTAACCTGTTGGCTCAGGTCGGCACTCAAGAAACCAAATTGTTTTGCGGGATAGCAAAGATAGGCTTCGAGTTTGATTCTACTCAGAAGTGTTTTCAGATGCAAGGTAAAAACTGCAATCGTTGCGGACGACACGCTGCAAAGCGCGGGCGGGTGTCGGCGGCAGTAACGCTGCCAAACGGACGCCCGACGAGGCGTTATCTGTGCGCTCGCTGTGTAGGTGAGCTTCAATCTGGCGCGAGGTTAGCCGCATGAGCGTTTACGACACTCTTAACAAGTTAAAGGGTGTGAAGCGCAGTGGCGACGGCTGGATTGCTTTCTGCTGTGCTCACGATGATAACCATCACAGCTTGGGCATCAGCGAAAAGAACGGGCGCGTGCTTCTCTTCTGTCATGCGGGTTGTTCTTATGATGAGATTATCGCTGCGCTTGGAATAGGCAGCAACACTAATTCATCAAGCCACATTGTTGCTGTCTATCCTTACTGTGACGAGTCGAGAACGTCTGTCTATGAAGCCGTCCGTTTAGAGCCGAAGGATTTTAGACAACGCAGACCAGACGGCAAAGGTGGCTACATCTGGAAGCTAAACGGCACTCGCCGCGTTCCCTATCGCCTGCCTGAATTATTAGCATCTGACAAGAGCCTGCCTGTCTTCATCCCTGAAGGTGAAAAGGATTGCAACAACCTTGCAAATCTCGGCTTGATTGCGACTACTAATGTTGGCGGCGCAAAGAAGTGGCGCGACGAGTACAGCGAATATCTACGCGGGCGCGATGTTGTTATCCTTCCTGATAATGATGAGCCGGGCCGTGAGCACGCTCAACAGGTCGCCCGCTCTCTTCACGGTATCGCTGCCAGCGTAAAGATAATCAACCTTCCAGACCTTCAGCCTAAAGGCGATGTGAGCGATTGGCTTGACGCGGGCGGGACGGTTGAGCAGTTGCACGAGCTTGTTAATGCCGCGCCTCTGCGGTCTGAATCGGCAGACAAAACAGATGAGACAGCATTAAGCGTCGTGCGAATGGCAGATGTAGAGGCGCAGCCTGTCTCATGGCTGTGGCTTCCTTATATCGCTCTTGGCAAGCTGACAATTCTTGAAGGCGATCCGGGCTTGGGTAAATCGTGGCTGACCTGTGCGATTGCTGCGGCGGTAAGTTGTGGGCGCGGGCTTCCCGGCGCAGAGCCGTGTGAGCCTAGCAATGTCTTGATGCTTTCAGCCGAAGACGGACTTGCCGACACTCTCAGACCTCGCCTTGATGCTGTCGGCGCAAATGTGTCCCGCGTCTTTGCTCTGGCAGAGCCATTAACCTTTGACACTCCCGGCCTCATTCGCTTGGAAGCTTCAATCATTGAGCATCAACCCAAGCTCGTTATCATTGATCCTCTCTTCGCGTTTACAGGCGGCAAGGTTGACATTCACCGTGCAAACGAGTGTCGCGCTATTTCTGCGCCTCTGGCAGCAATAGCAGAGCGGCAAGGGTGCGCCATTGTCGCCGTGAGGCATTTAGGCAAGTCTCGCGGCGGCGGTCACGCTCTTAATGCGGGCATCGGCTCTGTTGACTTCGCGGCTGCTGCGCGCTCTGTCTTACTGGTCGGCGTAGACCCAGACGAGCCTCATAAGCGGGCTATCGTTCAAATCAAAAATAATCTGGCCCCGCATGGTGAAGCTATTGGCTACACGTTAGAGGACAGTCAATTTTATTGGACAGGCTCAAGCACTCTCACGGCGGGGCGTATCCTTTCGCTACCTTCGGATGAAGAGGAAAGAGGCGCACGCAGCGAAGCTGAAGACTTCCTACGTGACGCACTCTCTGACGGCCCGCGCGCCTCGAAAGAGATTAAGACAGAGGCTAGGCAAGCGGGCATTTCTGAGATTACCTTGCGCCGTGCCAAAGACAAACTCGGCATACGCGCGAAAAAAGACGGCCTAGAGCGTTGGCTGTGGACACTTCCCGAAGATGCTCATTTACCCGTTGAAGATGCTCAAGGAACAGGAGATGAGCATCTTCAACCAAATCATACAAGCAAAGCTACTTACAGCAACAATTTAGGTGAAGATGCTCATGTATCCGTACTTGAGCATCTTCAAACGCCAGATGAGCACCTTCAAGGGTGGACTTTTCCGCCTGACCTTGACCCGAACGAATTTGATGCACGCTGCGCCCAGATAGCGAAAAGCCAGCACGTTTCTCCGCGTGAGGCTGCGCGGATAGTCCTAGCAGAGCATCAAGCGGCAAGCACGATGTAGGGAGATTTGAGAAATGAGAGGCGAGATAAAACTGAAACTTACTCCAGTCGGCAACTGCGTTAATCCTGCGTGCAAGAGTCCGCTTTATGCAGAGTTGATAATCTTTCCAGATGACGAACTCTGCCTTGTATGTAATCCGCCGCGTGAAGGCTTGCCAACTGCCTTTCGCCTGTTGAGTGAAATGGACGAGCGATGAAGGAAGCGCAACGTAAACCGACATTCGAGCAAAACGGATTCTACGAACGCTTGATAGAACTTCGTCGCACGAATCGAAAAGCCTTTTATTCAATCTCGCCTGCGGCAAAACTCGCGCTCGCTCAGTATGAGAAGGTCAAGCGCGAACATGAACTATTAGAGGAAGCATGAACACGATTGACGAACTGAAAAAGCGAGCCGCCGAAGCACAGGCCGAAGCACAGGCCAAAGTTCGCGCAGCCATTGAGGGCATCGCACGCGGCGGCACGGTTGAGAAAGCCTGCGACGCTATACGCGCGGCGGGCCACGCCCAATTTGAATATGACGTGGCAAAGATGCGTGTCGAGGCTGATGCTTTGATTGAGAGAGCCTGCGAAGAGGTAAAGCGCAGCGTTGCCCGCGTTGAGGCGCAGGCCGCGCAGATTGTAGCGAGAGGGCGCGCAAGTAACCCGCACGCAAACTAAATGGAACTGAGCCGCTTAATTGAACTGTGCGAGCAGCAAGGCCCGCCGACAGAAGCAGAAGCGCGAAGCTTTGAAGAGTTGGCGCAGAGAGTTGCGCGGCGCATGAGAGACACGGTTGCGCCGCTTTCAGAGAGCGAGCGCATACAGGATTTAATGAGGCGCACGGCGCATAGTTTCATCTGCGGAAATTTTAACTGCTCAATGCCACGCGGCGACTGTGAGCGAATCGCAAGACAGGACACGCGAGAGCGATTTAGAAAAATCATGCTCTCTTTGTTTTTACCTTTTTGGGGGAAAGATATGCCGATAGATGTTTCAAAATTCAGCGTCACGTTGAGAGATAAAACGCCCGTCACTTTCACGCTACTAGAAGATGATGAGGTAGCGGAAGAGACGATAAATGTTTATCACAGAGTAGCCAGCACAGAAGTTTTGAAAGGTCTGGAAGAGATCGAGGGCGACGGTGTAACAGAGCCGCCCGTAGTCACTCGTCAACTCATCTTTTTGGACCTGAGAAGCCCGGACCTGACGAAAGGCGGCAAGGCCGTTGCGCTCACGGCTGAAACTCTGGCAGAGGTCGGCTTGCCAGCGCAGCAAGTAATAGCGAGGGCGATCATGTACAAGAGCGAAAGCTTTGCGCCTCTGCTCGCTTTCCGTCCCGCGCCTTCAGCCAAGAGTCAGTTGATGGTTTTGCCTGTCGCAAAGGAACAGACCGATGCCGCTCAAAGTGACACGCAAACAGTCGCCGCGTGACATCGCAAAAAGTATGGCACTCTCGGCGCGGGCTGCGAACTTAGAGACGGCGCAGAGAATGACAGAGCAGATGCGCCGTGATTGCCCTGTCTCGGATAACAACGAACCGGGACACGTTCACACACGCGACACGATAGAAGCGCGGGCGAGCGAAGATGGAAGCGCGACAGTAGAAGCGGGCGGCGCGGCTGTGTGGATCAACTTCGGCACATACAAGACGCCCGCGCATCCGTTCTTTACAGCCGTTGTTTATGGTCCAGAAATTCAAAGGCATTTTAGTCGGCTGCAAAAGGCTGTGAAGCTCAAATAACAATGGCTCTTGAGACGATATACACAGAGAAGTGGCTTTATGATTTGTTCGCGGGCGACGATGAGTTATTCGCGCTCATCGGCAATCGCTTCTATGCGTACCGCGCGCCGCAAGGGACAGTTTACCCGTTCGTTGTTTACAGTTTCGCAGGCGGCTATGACGTGAACACTCTTAATCAAACGCGCGTCATGGCTCGCTTGCTCTATACGGTCAAGGTAATCCAGAGGGGCGCGCGGGATGCCATAACCCGCACGGCTGTGAATCGCGTTGATGAGTTGGTCGGCTATCAACGCCACAGTGTTGATGCTGGTTATGTCTTCAATTCATGGCGAGAGGCAATAGTTTCTTTTGATGAGATAGACGCGAGAGACAGTCAACGCTACGAACATATAGGCGGGATATACCGCATTGAGGCATGGCCGGAAGGGTGAAGCGGTGGAAATTCAAAGACTGACAAGCGTTCTGGATACGGATGCGCGACAGCTTGAGCGCGGGCTTAACGATGCCTTTTCAAAAAGCGAGCGTCAAGCGGGTGATTTTGTCAATCGTGTAAATGACCGCCTCTCTCGTATCGGCGCGGGCTTAGGCTCTGCGGCGCGTGTCGGATTCAAAGCACTCTCCGGCGATTTTGACGAGGCTATAACTTCACTCACGAACTTGACGAGCGCGGGGCTTAAAGCAATTCCTGTGGTCGGCGCGGGCCTCTCTGCGGCGTTTGATGAGACATCAGGAGTGATGCGCTCGGCAGTTGAAAAGGGCTTAGCCTTTGACGACATGATGAAGCGTCAAAGCATCAGCTTTACCGCACTCACGGGCAACGCTGGCAAGGCCAACAGAGAGCTATCAATTCTTAACGCTATCACGGGCAAAAGCGAGTTCGGACGCTTCGCTATCTTCTCAGCCGCGCGTGATCTTCAAGTCATGGGCCGCTCGGCTGAAAAACTCCCTTCCGATATTTTAGGCATTGCGGCGGCGGCTTCTGCTCTCTCGAACAACACAGCCGAAGCACAGAGCCGCATGGATGGCATGGTCGCATCTTTCGCTCGCATTCTGGAACTTGGCAAAGTAGGGAGCCGCGACGTGCGCCGGTTAGTGAGCGAGGGCATCCCTGTCTTCGATATTCTTCAAAGCTCTCTCGGCAAGAGTCGCCAGCAAGTCAAAGCTTTACTTGATAAAGAATTACTTAGCGCAAACGATTTTATTACGCTTCTGACGGCAGACTTTAGAAAGCGTTTTGGACCAGCAGCCGATGAGATGATGCGAACTCTCGGCGTGCAGCAACAAAAACTCACGGCGGGAATGACCGCGCTCGAAGGCAAGGCTTTCCAGAATCTCTACGGCACTCTGACGGGCGGCTTGGGCGCAGCGAATCAAATGCTGCGCGGGCCGGGTGCTAATCAGATCGCCGCGTCCATCAATGCGGCTGCGTCACCGTTTACAACGATGATGGATAGCGCAATTAAAGCGATGCAGAGCGGCGACGTAACGGGCGGGGCTGTCACGGCTGGCTCTAATGTCGTGTTCGGATTAAAGAAAGGGATACTTGACCACATACCGGACGCGCAAAGCGCAGGCTCAAGTCTCGCATCGTCTGTGCTTAATGTTGTCAATGATATTTTCGGCACTCACTCGCCTTCAAAAGAATTTGAGCAGATCGGCATCTGGTGCGCGCAGGGCTTCTCAATCGGCGTCGGCAAAGGTCAAACGATAGCGAAAGCCTCAACTCAGCGCATGATGGGGAATGTGCTTGCACAGGCGAGAGCGAGAGCGAATCTTGAGAGTCTCATCAATAGAGAGCCGGGCTTTCTTCCAAAACTTATCGCAGGCTCACAGGCGCGTGGCATGAATCCAGACCACTTGCTCAACGTGATGGCCGTTGAGACTTCCGGCACATTCAACCCTGCAATTAAAAATCCAACGTCAACCGCATCCGGCCTCATTCAGTTCATGGAAGCGACAGCCCGCGCGCTCGGCACGACTACGGCAGAAATTCGCAAGATGAGCGCGACAAGCCAGCTTGATTATGTCTTTAAGTATTTCGACAAATTCTATGGCGGCAAAAATCTCAGCACGCAGGGCGCGGTCTATGGCGCGGTAGGTCCGGGCCGCGTTGGTGTTAATGACTCTTCTGTGTTGATGAGGCGCGGCGACAGAGGTTTCGAGGGTAACGCTGCGACGTGGGATGTTGACCGAAACGGACTCATTCAACAGTGGGAACTTGCGACGGCTGCAATCAATAAACTCGGCGCAGGGATTAACTTCACGGCTCAAGAGCTTTTGAAAGGTGGGCAGTCGTCGCCTCTCTCCGTTGACTTCGGCAATGCTCAGACGATGCAAACGCCTGATCTGGCGGGCGGCGCGGCGCGCATCTTCACGCCTTCACTCGGCGGGATGATCGGCGGGAACTTTGTAGATGAGGGCGGCAAGATCATCGGCGTGTGGGATGAGGTTAATAAAGTTCTCAAAGTCACCGGCCAGATTGTAATGACCATTAACGACGATGGTTTTGAGCCTCTAACGTCAAGCATCAATGACATGGTGATAGAAATACAGAAACGCCCGCTCGCCCCTTTGATTGGTGACTTCGCAGAGTTGAATCAAAACATCGAAGACAATAGCGATGCGGTTGAAAAAGTCAAAGCCAAGTATTCAGGGCTGCGTGGCGAGTTGATGGGCTTAGGTCTGACGAGTAAGAACATGGGAGACATCTTTGAATCTTCCTTTACTGATGCCTTCACTCATACGCAAGACGGATTCAAGGGGATGCTTCGCACGTTCGTTTTAGACTTCGCGCAAGCTGTCGAGCAAATGATTATTAAAGCTGAAGCTGCAAAACTTTCTAAACTTCTCTTTGGCGGCGGCAATGACGATGAGGGCAGCGGCGGCGGGGGCGGGTGGTTTAGCACGCTGCTCAAAATCATTGGTCTAGGCGCAAGCGCGGCGGCTGGCGGTAGTAGCGCGGGCGCGGGTGGGTTTGGCGAAGGCTTGGGC
>JBAWGU010000183.1:0-3813 GCA_049593215.1 Pyrinomonadaceae bacterium | reverse complement strand
GACATTGGCGGGGCGACGCCGGGTTCGATGGGGATGGCGACGGATGTTTATGGCGAGGGCGTGCGGATTCCGCCTGTGCGGTTGGTGCAGGGCGGAGTGTTGAATGAAGATTTGATGAGAGTGCTGCTGGCGAACGTGCGCGGAGCGGCGGAGCGGCGCGCGGATTTCGAGGCGCAGAGAGGCTCACTGAAGACAGGCGCGACGCGCTTGCTTGAGATTGTGGAGCGAAGAGGCGAGATGGAATCGTCCCTTTATGCGTCGCACCTGATTGATTATTCGGCGCGTTTGATGCGGCGTGCGATACGAGGGATTCCAGACGGAGTTTACGAAGCCGTTGACGCGCTCGACGATGATGGTACGGGCGAAGGCGCGTTGAAGATTTGCGTGCGAGTGACAATTAAAGGCGAGCGCGCGCACGTTGATTTCAGTGGCAGCGCGCGTCAGGTCGCGGGCGCTGTTAATGCCGTCGAAGCGATTACAGTCTCCGCAGTCTCTTACGTCTTTCGCTGTCTCGTCGGCGCGGACGCTCCGGCGAGCGCAGGGCTGATGTTGCCGATTGAAGTCAACGCGCCGCGCGGCACAGTTGTTAATGCCGTTCATCCTGCTTCGGTCGCAGGCGGAAACGTAGAGACATCGCAGCGCATCGTTGATGTGCTCTTCAGAGCTTTGTCAAAAGCCTTGCCTGAGCGAATCCCTGCGGCGAGTCAGGGCACTATGAACAACCTCACGCTCGGCGGCACGGACCCGCGCACTGGCCTTGAGTTCGCATACTACGAAACAGTCGCGGGCGGCATGGGCGCGCGACCCACTCTCGACGGCATGAGCGCGGTTCACACTCATATGACCAACAGCCTCAACACTCCGGCAGAGGCTTTAGAGTATGCGTATCCCCTGCGCGTTCGCGCTTATAAAATTCGCAGAGGTTCCGGCGGAGTTGGAAAGCATCACGGCGGTGATGGCGTTGTCCGCGAGATTGAAACGCTCGGGCCTGCGCGCATGTCGCTCCTTGCTGACAGGAGAAAACTTGCTCCTTACGGTTTGAACGGCGGTGAAGACGGCAGCACGGGCATTGACGTAATCATTCATCAAGGAGAAGAGCACGCGATTGCTTCAAAGGGAAGCTGGCAACTAGAAGCAGGAGACCGCGTGAGAATAGAGACGCCGGGCGGCGGGGGACACGGAAAAGCAAGGCGGAAGGATGAAGGATGAAGGCGGAAAGAATGACCACTCATCTTGAATAGCTCTTCTTTCATCCTTCATCCTTCCGCCTTCATCCTTGCTCTTGCTGTTTTGTCTTTAGGCGAAACTGCTATACTTACGTCATTGAGGTGAAGATATGTCAAAAGGTGAGACCAGTTCAGTCGTGCAGGATTTGATCATTTCGCGTGACCCGGAAGTGGTGAGCGGGGCACCTGTGTTCGCTGGCACGCGCGTGCCTGTGCAGGCTTTGATAGACTATCTCGCCGCAGGGCATTCGCTCGCTGAATTTGGCGAGGGATTCCCTACGGTCGAGCCGAGTCAGGCAGTGGAGTTGCTGCGCCGCATCGGAGAGTTGATCGAGGCGGGCGAACTGAATGTATGAAGGTCTTCGTGGATGAGTGTGTCAACTTCAAACTGATGCGCTATCTGACGGGATATACGTTCGTGCATGTGCGTGACACGCCGTGGCGCGGCATGAAGAACGGCGCGCTGTTGCGCGTAGTCGCGCCTGACTTCGACGTGCTGCTGACAACGGACAAGAACCTTCAGTATCAACAAAACTTGAAGAAGTTTCCGATGGCGTTCATCATCATGCGCCCAATCTCGAACAACATCGAGAGTTTATTGCCGCTCGTGCCGGACACGCTCGCCGCTCTCAACAGGATTGCGGCAGGAGGTTTCGCGCCGGGCGACCTTTACGAGATTTTGCCGAAATAACCACACAGGCTCTGTTCTTACAATTGCGTTCCAACAGGTTTCTATCATGCGAGTAACAATCGGACAGATCAATACGACGAACGGAGATTTCGAGGCGAACACGGCGAGCATCCTGCGCGCGATTGAGCAGGCGAAGAAGGACCACTCGGACCTTGTGGTCCTGCCGGAGGTGGCGATTCAGGGCTACACGTCTTTCGACTGGTTTCTGGATCGTGACGTGGCGCGCTCCGTCCTTGACCCGCTCGATAAGATTATCCCCGCGACGGAGGGCTTGACCGCAGTGGTTGGCACTGTGCGCCCGAATGAGACTGGAACGGGAAGAAGACTCTTTAACTCTGCCGCCATCATTCGCAATAAACAGTTGATCGGCTTCGAGGATAAGACGCTCCTGCCGGAATACGATGTTTTTGATGACCCTAGATATTTTGAGCCAGCGCGTGGCCGTCACCTGTTCCATTTAGATAATGCGAGCCTCGGCGTAGCCGTCTGTGAAGATATGTGGAACGATAAGACGTTCTGGAAAGAACGTCTCTATGCGCACGATCCTGTTGATGAGTTGATAGAGATGGGCGCGAGCGTGCTTGTTTCAATCAACGCCTCGCCGTTCAATAAGAGCAAGATGGGACAGCGTTGCTCTATGGTCTCGCACAGAGCAAAGGCTGCGGGCCTTCCTATCGTCTTCCTTAATCTCGTCGGCGCAAACGACGGCATCATCTTCGACGGCGCAAGCCTCATCGCCGATTGCAAAGGCGACATCATCATGCAAGCGCCGCCTTTTGAAGAGTTCTTCGGCACGGTGGCTCTCGATTGCGGCGTGAGCGACACGCGCTGCCTGCCCGGCGATGACATAGAGACTGTGCGCCGCGCGCTCGTGCTAGGCATACACGACTACGCGCGCAAGAACGGTTTTACGACCGCCGTCATCGGTCTCTCAGGCGGCATAGACTCTGCCGTTGTCGCCGCGCTCGCCTGCGAAGCGTTGGGTTCGCAGAACGTGCTCTCCGTGATGATGCCTTCGCCCTTCTCTTCGCGCGGCAGCATAGATGATTCCATCGCACTGGGCCGTAATCTCGGCATGAAAGTGATCGAGCATCCGATTACAGATGCGTTTGAAGTCTTGTCGAAAGAGTTGGACCTGAGCAAGCCTACGCGCGGAGGCTCATCGCTCGCGGCAGAGAATCTGCAATCACGTTTGCGCGGCAACATCCTCATGACCATCTCGAATGCGGAAGGACGGCTGTTGCTCTCCACCGGAAACAAGTCCGAACTCGCGCTCGGCTATTGCACACTCTACGGCGACACCAACGGCGGCCTCGCTGCCATCGGCGACGTGTTGAAGACGGAAGTTTACACGCTCGCTCGTCATTACAATCGCCAGAGCGAGATTATCCCAAACGCGATTATTGACAAGAAACCTTCTGCCGAGCTTGCGCCCGGACAGTTTGACGAGCAATCGCTTCCGCCTTATGAAAAGATTGACCCAATCCTCAAACTATATTTCGAGCAGAAGGCCACGCCCGAAGAGATCATCAATGAAGGCCACGAGACAGAGCTTGTTTACAATCTCCTGAACCGCGTCGAGTCGCCTGCCAACGAGTTCAAGCGTCGTCAACTACCGCCGACGCTGATTATCTCTCGCCACGCTATAGGCATCGGACGCCGCAGGCCCATCTCGCACCACTATCGCCGCCATCCTCCCGCAGCGAAAGAGGCGGGAACTTAAGAATTAAACGCAGAGACGCGGAGACGCAGAGTTTTTATAAATAATTTCAGAACTGAAATCCTAAATTTGAGATTTCAGATTGGAAATGCTCTTTAACATCTCTGATTTTTAATTTTGTATTCTCTGCGTCTGCGGCGTCTCTGCGTTGAACTTCCTATCTGTTCTTAAATTCG
>JBAWGU010000182.1:0-1759 GCA_049593215.1 Pyrinomonadaceae bacterium | reverse complement strand
AAGAAAACGCCCTTCATGTTTCTCTACGTACTCGCGATCAATAATCGTCGTCATAATCGCCGCATACGTCGAAGGCCGCCCGATGCCTTTCTCTTCGAGAGCTTTCACCAGCGTCGCCTCCGTATAGCGCGGCGGCGGCTCTGTGAAATGCTGTTCGGGCGCGATTGCGTTTAGTTTCAACTGCTCGCCTCGCTCGACAAGCGGAAGCTTGCGCTCCGCCTCTTCATCATCTTCCGCCTTTTCGTCGCGTCCCTCTTGATAGACTTTCAGGAAGCCATCGAATTTCTGCACGGAACCCGTCGCGCGAAAGATGAAGCGTCCGGCTTCAATGTCAATCGTCGTCTGGTCGAAGATCGCGGGCGTCATCTGCGACGCGACGAAGCGTTGCCAGATGAGGCGATAGAGTTTTAGTTCTTCTTTGTTGAGATACCTTGAGAGAGCGTCGGGCGTGCGCGCCACATCCGACGGGCGAATCGCTTCGTGCGCGTCCTGCGCATCTTTTTTAGAGCGATAGAAGACAGGCTTTTCGGGCAGATAGGCTGCGCCGTATTGACTGCCGACAAACGAGCGCACCTCACTGAGCGCGGTATCCGAAACGCGCGTCGAATCCGTGCGCATGTACGTGATGAGACCGACAGAGCCTTCCGCGCCAAGCTCCACGCCTTCGTAAAGTTTCTGCGCGAGCATCATCGTCTTCTTGACAGCAAAGCCGAGCTTGCGCGAAGCCTCCTGCTGCAACTTGGAAGTGATGAAAGGCGGAACAGGGTTGCGCTTGCGCTCCTTTGTCGTCACTTCGGAGACAACATAATTCTGCCGCTCCGCTTCCGCGACAATCTCTTTCGCCTGCTCTTCATTGCCAATCAGGATTTCGTTCTTCTTAATCTCCTGATCAAAGCCGCCGGTCTTAACGGTCTGCTCGCCGATCTTGAAAAGGCGCGCATCGAAAGCTGGCGGAAGCTTGGCGGCGAGATTCGCGTTGATGGTCCAGTATTCAGTCTTGACGAAAGCCTCAATATCGCGTTCGCGCTCGACGACCATGCGCAGCGCAACGGATTGAACGCGGCCCGCGCTCAAACGCCCGCCGATGGTGCGACACAGAAGCGGCGAGACTTTGTAGCCAACCAGACGATCCAGCAACCTGCGCGCCTGTTGAGCGTCAACGAGGTTCGAGTCAATCTGCCTCGGCTCTTTGAAAGCATCCTGCACGGCGCGCTTCGTAATCTCGTTGAACATCACGCGATACGAAGGCTTCTTCGGACGCTTCGGGACAATCTCTTCCGCAAGATGCTGGCAGATGGCCTCGCCTTCGCGGTCAGGGTCAGCCGCGAGATAGATTGCGTCAGCATCTTTCGCAGCCTGCCTCAACTCCTGAACTATCTTTCTGTTATTGCGCTTCTTCGCGTCGGGGATAATCTCGTAAGTCGGCTCAAAATTGTTCTCAACATCAACGCCCAGCCCCTTCGACGGCAAGTCCTTGATGTGGCCGATAGAGGCTTTCACCAGATAGTCGCTTCCTAAATATTTATTGATCGTCCTGGCCTTTGCGGGCGACTCGACGATAACTAAATTCTTCGCCATTTAATATCCTCTTCTAACAATTGTGAGTGACAGATGACGGAGGCAACATGCCACTCTTCCGTATCTGTCACTCATTCTTTATTACTAACCTAAATGTTCTTTAGATGCAAATGCTCCTTCAAAGGCTCGCTCTCGTTTGCTCTTTTATACAGCGAATTGGAGTGGTGTGACACACATAACT
>JBAWGU010000181.1:0-22901 GCA_049593215.1 Pyrinomonadaceae bacterium | reverse complement strand
GCTCATCACTGGGCGGTTGTTGTTTGTTCACCGGCTCAGCACGACCTACGCTAAGGTTGTCAAAATTTAGCGCGGCGTTGAAGAGCAAGAAGAAACTGCCTTGCGTCTGATGCCTCCACATCGGATTGTTGGCAAACAGAAGAACGTGGCCCTGACCTACGGGCACATCAATGATCGCTGGCGCATTCGCCAGTTCCGAACCATTGGCAAGCATCCCGCTCACTAAAAGATTCTTTTCATCCGACGAGAAACGCAGCACGACGCGCGGGCGCAGGGCTTGCGGCGTCAAGTATGGGCCGAGGGCCAGACGCTGCTCTTCCGTTATCTGTTCTTCGCCGGGCTTTGCAGGAGGCTTTTGCGGTGGCGGCCCGGCCTGCGGCATCGCCTGCACGATGTCCGGGTCTGTGAGAGTGCCGCGCCCGGAAGGTCTTGGCCCTGCCCCGCCTCCGCCGCCGGAATCTGTTTGCGAGCTGACTTGAAAGAGCGGCGACTGGTTGAAGTAGATGGGAACAGATTCTCCGTAGCCGTAGGCGATGGGGCTGCGGCGATCACTGAAAGTAGCGTTGTAGATTGAGCCGCGCGCCTGCAACTGTTTTGGCTCTTGAATCGTCACGCCCGATGTGATGCCGTAGTCAACAGGGATGCGCGCGTTGTTTGTGATGGCGACAAAGAGTCCGCCGTCTTCGACAAACTTTTGCAGGTTGGAGACGCCGCGCAGGCCCATGCCGCCGCGCATGTCGTCCGTTTGATCGGGCGAGAGGCCCATGTTCGGAGTCAGCGCGGAATTCTTCCAGGGAATCGCCGCGCCGCGCATTGGGATACCGTTGACGATTGTCTGCGCCGTGCCGCCGACGGGCGGAAAGACGATCACATCAAACTTCTCGCGCAGGTTCGCAGTGTCGCGTATCACCTGATCTGAGATGTAAGAGTAAGGAATCTGTAGGCGGTCAAACTCTATCCGAAACCATCCTTCGTTCTGCGTGTTGGTCCAGGTATGAAGGATGGCGATGCGCGGCACGGCGAGTTCATGCGTCTTCACTTCGGGCAGCTTATCAACGGCAATCGCGTTTAATCCCAAATCGTTCGCAGCCGCGTCGAGACGCTGGCGCAAGTCTGTTGGGTTGCCGTCTGTCTTGATGATGAAAGAGCCGCTATTGAAAGGTTGATTGCCCGCGCGAAAAGCATCTTCGGCAGCAGCAATCTTAACGTCTTTGAGTTTGAAACGGAGTGTGGCGAGCGTGTTATCTGTGTTGTGATTGATGATAAAGGCGGCGGGCGACGTGCTGCCGGAAATTTTCCCGCGCACTCTGGCGTCTGAAGTCAACAGCGTCATCGGAGATTCGAGAATACTCTTGTCTGTCACGCGCACGGTCTTGACGTTGCGCAGCGCGCCCATCGTCCAGCCCGTGTCGTCGTAAGGTCGCGGGTCGTTGACGTTGTAATACTGCGTGTCCAGCAGCATATCTGCCATGCGCGAATAGGGCTGGTCCATGCGTATGACGTATGAGCCGTTTGGAAATTTTTGGTCCTTAATCGTAACCTCTTTCGTCGTCGTGTGGACTTCGACGCCCATCAAGCGAAGCAGGTTGATCATGTCTGCGGCTTCGACGGGTCGCGGATTGTCAGCAGGCACAACGTAGGCTGTTGGCCCTTCGTTAGCCGCTTTCAAAACTGCGCGCTTGCTCTTCAAATAGAAATTTTTGAGGAAGCGGTCTTTGTTGTTGGCGACGAAGTTCATGGCGAGCAGGAGGGCGGACTGCTGCATGTTGATGTTGTTGCGGATGGACCAGCGCACGCGCGGAAGCGGAGGGTTGGGGCGGAACCAGTCGCGCTGTGATTGCCCTGTCACTGTGCGCTCGATTGTGTCTGCGCCGCCGTTGCCGAAAGTTTCGTAGAAGCGTCCGATTGAGTTGTGCCCGTTGGCGACGTAGAACATGTAGTTCGGTGCCCATCCGTCATAAAATCCGTGCGTCCAGACGCCGGGCACGCCGCGCTTCGTCATCTCTTCAATTTCGTGATAGGCGAGCAGGTTCCATTCGTCAATCACAATCGGGTCGAGCCATGCGTTATATGGCCCTGTGCCCGTAGAGGTGTAGAGAAAAGGGACCGACTCGTGCAGGTCGTGCAGGACTGCCGGATGATATTCAAGAAAGGTCTTCATCATGTTGCGCGTCAGCGCGAGGGCCATGCCTAGACCGTCACGATTGTTGTCGTGCGCGACGTAGTGTCCCCAATAGACGAGCGGCGGCGCACCTTTATCCGGGTTAGCCTTGCGATAGTTATAGGCATCAACCATACGATCTCTGCCGTCAACTTCGAGGACAGGTGTGATGAGCACGATGACGTTTTTGCGAATTGCATCAATGAAGGGCGAGTCTTCGACGGCGAGACGATAGGCAAGCTCCATCAACATCTCAGGCGAGCCGGTCTCGGTCGAATGTATCGAACCCGAAGCCCAGTAGAAAGCTTTGCCTTCGCCGATTAACTGTTCGGCTTCGGCGTCTGTTATCTTGCGCGGGTCTGCGAGCTTCGCGGTAATCTCTTTATAACGGTCGAGCTTTGCCAGCAATGCTTCATCACCGACAGCGACGAGCAGTTGCTCTTTGCCTTCTTCAGATTTTTCGGGCGCAGTGAAGACGCGAACGCGCGGCGTAGCTTTCTCAAGCTCACGATAGTAGCGATAGAGGTCTTTCGAGTAAGTCAGCTTGTTGGGCGTGCCGATAACATAGCCCAGAATTTTATCAGGCGAAGGAACGCGCTCGGATGCAGGCAGGTGGTCCACAAGCTCTGTCATGAAATAAGGCTGCGTGGTGTACTCTTTAATCTTCGCGGTGTAAGTCTCGTCGTTGCGAGCAGAGCTGGCGGCGCGTGTTGTGGTGGGGCTGAGACGCGCGCTCTTCTGCGCGAAGATGCGCTGCTGTGTCAACTGCGTTGATGAAAAGAGCATGATGCAAGCAAAGATCAAAGCATAAAGGCGCTTCGTCGCGCAGAAACCTTTGAGTCTCATTGTTCCTCCACTGCTGTCTAAAGTTATAATCGTGTCACGGAAGTTCTACGTTGTTCTATATCACAATTTGAGCGCAGAGATTAACATGCCGGATAAGTTTATGGTCCCGAAAGAAGCAGTGATTTTAGATGGAGAGAGTTTGCGGCTTGATGAAGTCGTTGCTGTCGCAAGACATGGACGGCGTGCGTTGTTGTCAACGCACGCGAAAGAGCGTATGGCCGAGTCGCGCCGACGTGTCGAAGAGTGGGCGAGCGGCACAGAGCTTTTCTACGGCATCAACACAGGCTTCGGCGCGAATCAGAACAAGGCGATTGCGGCTGGCGAGATTGAGCATCTGCAAAGGAATTTAATTCTCAGTCATGCGGCAGGAGTCGGAGAGCCGTTCCCCGTTGAGACTGTGAGAGCGATGATGCTCTTGCGCGCAAATTCTCTCGCGCGCGGCTATTCGGGAATTCGCGTTGAGGTCGTAGAAAAGTTGCTTGAGCTGCTCAACAAAGGCGTTACTCCCGTTGTGCCGTGCAAAGGCTCTGTCGGCTCAAGCGGCGACCTTGCGCCTCTCGCGCACATGACGCTCGTCATGCTTGATCTTCCCGGACACGATTGTGGCGAAGCCTTTTTCGATGAACAGAGAATGACAGGCGCAGAGGCTATGAAGCGCGCGGGCGTTGAGCCTGTCAAATTACTTGCTAAAGAAGGACTCGCGCTCACGAATGGAACGCAGGCCATCACAGCCACGGGCGCGCTCGCTCTCTTTGACGCTCTGAACCTGTGCAAGGTGGCGGACATCTGCGGCTCCCTGACTCTCGAAGCGTTGAAAGGCAAAGGCTCTCCCTTTCTCGAAGAGGCGCATGAGCTAAGACCTTTTCAGGGCCAGAAAGATTGCGCGCGAAATGTGAGAGCGTTGACTGAAGGAAGCGAGCTGAAAGACGCGGCAGATGAAGACACAGCAGGGCAATATCAGGATGCTTACAGCTTGCGCTGTATGCCGCAGGTGCATGGAGCTTCGCGCGAGGCCATCGCGTTTGTGCTGCGCATGATTGAGATAGAGATCAACTCTGTGACCGACAACCCGCTCATCTTCTCGAATCACGCGAAGCCGCTCTCGGCAGGAAACTTTCATGGACAGCCTGTTGCGCTCTCAATGGATTTTCTCAAGCTGGCGGTTGCCGAACTCGGAAACATCTCCGAGCGGCGCGTGGCCTACCTGACGGATGAGAAACGCAATCGCGGCCTTCCGGCTTTTCTGGCGCAGAATGCCGGTGTCAATTCCGGTTTGATGATGACACAGTACACGGCAGCCGCGCTCGCCTCTGAAAACAAAGTCCTGATTCATCCCGCAAGCGGCGACTCGATTCCGACTTCCGCCAATCAAGAGGACCACAACAGTATGGGCACCATCGCCGCGCGACAGGCGCGCGAAGTGGTTGATAACGTCGAGAAGATTCTGGCAATCGAATGGCTCTGCTCAGCGCAGGCTCTCGAATGGAGAAAACAGAAAACCGGCGTCGGAACATCTGCTGCATATCAACTCATACGCAGACACGTTCCGCCGCTTGATGAAGACAGGGTTCTCTATCCGGATATTGAAAAAGCGCGTAGTCTGATTCATAGCGGCGAGTTTGTAAACGCTATGGAAGAAGCTAACTCGATTACTATTCTGTGATGAGGTAAGCGCATGAAATTCAGCGAGTTGGTTCGTTTGCTGGAACAGCACGGCTTTCGGCTGGTGAAAGAAAAGGGTTCTATTCGATATTATGGCAGGCACGGGCACGACAAATTGGTTCGCGTTGATTATCATGGCTCAAAGGAAATTCCAACTGGCACTTGCCATGCAATTCTGAAAGCCGCCAATATCAAAGAAAGGAAGTGAGTGCGCGATGATTGATTTAAAATATTCGCTGGTTATAGAGGCAACGGCTGACCCCGATTTCTTCGGTTTCTACTCCCTCGAACTAGAGGGCTTCACAGGCATCGGGCATTCTGTCGAAGACTGCCTCTACAAAGCCAGATGGGGCATGGAAGAACACGTCTCATTACTTCGAGAACAAGGTCTTCCTGTTCCCGAAACGAATCTTAATCCAACCATAACAGTGCAAAATGAACAGCGTTTAGAATCAGCCGCATGAGCCACGCATTCGTCACCGCCTTGAATCATTGATCTACTAGACGATAGAGTAGCGATTCAGAATGGCGCGCACTTCTTCGACAAGGTTTTCAAGAGGCACGGTAATCTGTGCGGGCTGATCTTTGGCCCACGCCGCGCGGCCTGTAATCTGCTTGGCGAGTTCGCGCCCCAAACGCAAATCTTTGAGCGAGACCTGTCCTGCTTCAAACTCGTTCGAGCCTGCGATGACTGCGACAATCGAGCCGCGCTCGTCCGCATACTTCATCTGCTTACGGAATCCGCCACTGCCAAGATACATCTCAGCCGCAACGCCAGCGCGACGAAGCTCGAAAGTAATCTTTTCATAATCGAGCAGGCGCTCACGATCCATCACGGTCACAATCACGGGAGCGGTGGTTTCAAGCGCAACGATTTTTCCTAACTGAGTGAGCGCGGCGAGCAGGCGGTCAACGCCAATCGAGATTCCCGTCGCAGGAACTTTCTCTCCGATGAAGCGTTCGACCAGATAATCATAACGCCCGCCGCCCGCGACCGAACCGAATTCCCTCTTCTGCCCCGTCTCATCCGTTATCTCAAACGTCAAAGCGGCCTCGAAGACGGGGCCTGTGTAGTAAGCAAGCCCGCGCACAACTGTTGGGTCAAAGACCACTTGATCTTCGCCGTAGCCCACAGCCGTCAACACTCTATCAATCTCGCGCAACTCGGCCACGCCCTCTTCGCCGACAGCAGAACCGCGTACAAGCTCTGCAAACCTGTCGCAGACCGCAACGCGTGAATCCTCTTTGACAGAGAGTAGATTGATGATGAGTTGAATCTGTTCATCGCGCAGGTGTGCGCCCTCCGTGAAATCACCGGATTCGTCCGTGCGACCTTTGCCAAGCAGTTGACGCACGCCTTCCAGCCCCAGACGATCAAGCTTGTCAATCGCCCTGAGAACCGTGAGAGATGTTTTCTCATCTTCAAAATTGATGCCCGCAACTTCAAGCACGCCGTTGAGCGCCTTGCGATTGTTGATACGGATGATGTAATCGCCGCGACCGATGCCCAGAGCCTCCATAGAGTCTGCGAGCGCGCAGCAGACTTCCGCATCCGCAGCCATCGAATCTGTCCCGACCGTATCAATGTCGAATTGATAGAACTCGCGGTAACGGCCCGGCCCCGGCTTCTCGTTGCGCCACACAGGCCCGACTTGATAACGACGAAACGGAAACGGAAGATCGTTCTTTCGCTCCGAGAAGATGCGCGCAAGCGGCGCGGTCAGATCGTAGCGCAAAGCAAGCCAGCTATTGTCTTCATCACGAAGCGCAAAGACCCCGCCCGACGGCGTATCGCTTTCAGGAAGATGTTTGCCGAGCGCGTCCAGATACTCAATCGCAGGCGTCTCAAGCGGCGCGAAGCCGTAACGCTCATAGACCTCGCGTATCGTCTCAATCATTCGCCGACGCGCCACTACGTCTGCCGCAAAAACGTCTCTCAGACCTTTCGGCAAACGCGGGATGGGACGGTTTTCTGTCACAGGGCTACTCAATGACTATTCTCCAAAATCAGTTGGCCTGCACACTCTTCTTGCGGCTGCTTTTTGAAAGGAAGGCGAAACCGGATGATGCTTTAAGAAGTGCGCAGAGCAAAAATAATTGCGCTGCCTGATGGACCTGAACGGCAAAAGAATCTGAATTCACAGTCCGATTTTAGCAGGCGCGCTGGCATTCGTTTCTATGAGCTAGTGTAGTGTTCAGTAGAGTGTATGGCAAGGGATATAATGTCTCTGCTATCCAATCGCGCGCGTCCCGACCAGAGCAGCCTGCGCCACTGACACCCGACTAACTGTTGCTACTCTCCGTGCCAGACCGTTACGCCTTTCAAGAAGTCGTCTGGTGACGGCGGGAGAGATTGCTTAAAAAAGTTTGGAGGAATCATGCCGCCGCAAGAAAAGAAACCTGCCGTACTAGCCCCCTGGCCCCCGGCCTTCGGAAAGACCTATGTGTTATCAGGTGGGAAGAATTTTAAGAGCATCACGGAGGAGTTGGGATGGAAAGACCCTCTGTCTCTACTCTGGTACAACTTTCGAACTGTTGACCCGCTCGAAGTGAACTACTATCTGCACAACTATATAGGCTGCACTATCACCACGCCCGACGGAAAGAACTTCAAATTTCACGATGCAGATTATCCGGGCGTGATCTACATCCCGTTGGACGGTCGGGAACCTGCTGTGTGTTGGGAGCAACCCTACAAAAAGCCAGCGCCAAAGAAGCTTCCGAAGAATCCATACGAGCCAATACCTAAAGACCTTCATAACCCGCGCCCGATGTACGCCTACGAGTTGGCGCACCTCAAGATAGTTGAGGGACATCCGCCAAATCTGAGAGGGACAGGGACTTTCTCCATCAAGGTTGGAGATTTTAAACTCGCGATGAAGGACATCCGCAGGGTGCTATCGGTCTCTATGCAGGAAGTCGTCTATATAGTGATTGAGACAGACAGTTTGACCGGGGATGCTTTGTATCAGGGGAAAGTGTTCCGGCAAACCGCCTATGGCTTCATTAGCGACCTCGACAACGCATACCTCACGGAAGTGGGTCGAAACGCGAAGGGCGGACAGGTGATGATGAAAAAGGAGGCTGAGCTACTGATCGGCGCAGCCTGTTCCGCAGTGGGCGCATTTGGCGGCATCGCGGCCATCACTGCGGCGACGATGAACATTTTGCTGATGAACTCCGAACAAATCTTCACGGCAGCGCGTGGCATCGAAGAACTGATGAAGGTGAAAGACGTTCTCTCGCAACACACGCCGGAGTTTTGGAAGCTATGCAGAACGGTTTTGAAACTCACGATCATCAACACTCCCGACGCGATGTGGGCCGACCCTTACGGAAGCATTCGGCTCGCCGGAGAACTCGTGATGATGGTCGGCGAAGCCATTCTCCTCAAGCGTGTGAAATCTCTCGGCCTCTTTGCAGACATCATCAAGAAACTGATGCAGGGATTCTTCGGAAAGCTGACGGATGCGGCTACGCTGGCTCTGGCTGGCAAGGATATTGTCAGCTTGATGAAAGAGTACGACCCCACCCTCGACGAGGAACGCGCGACCAGGATTGCAAACGAAATCAAGGATCACTGGAACGTCGTTGAACCCGCTCTGACGGTGCTCAAGAGCGTTGCCGATCAACTGGTCGGAGCCTGAAACGCTCAAGACCTGAACCTCTGAAACTCGAAGCTCACGAATTTGGATTAACCAGTTGCACTACGAATGCTGGTAGTAATTCCCGTGCGCCCTTACAATCCGTGCTTTCGGAAGTCCCGAAGCGTCATCTATCGCGCCAATCCAGACCCATCGGCTTCTGGGCTAGAACCGGTGGGACGAGCTACCCCAAAAACAACGAGGTGATTAAATTGAGAATCAAGAACCCACTGCGCTTGTCTTTATTGCTGCTTGCGCTCTTTGCTTTTATTGCACTGCCGGTCGCCGCGCAGTCTCCCAACACGTCGTCAATGATTGTCGTCGTGGTTGATCAAAACGGCGCTGTCGTGCCGGGTGCTAATGTTTCGGTGGTGAACAACGCGACCGGCGCTACGCGCGAGGTCGTCTCTGGAAGCGATGGTAGCGCCACCATTCCGGCGTTGTCGCTGACGGGAACCTACACGGTCAGTGTCACCAAGCAAGGCTTCGGCAACGAAGAGCGCAAGGACATCACGCTGCGTTCGGGTGAGACCGCAACCCTCAAGGTAACGCTCACCCCCGGCTCGCAGCAGGCGGAGGTCACAGTCTTCGGAACCGCCGAAGGCGTGCGCGCGAATCCGCAGATCGGTCTTCCGCTCCGCAGCCCGCAAATTGACGAGACGCCGATTCTTGGCCGCAAGTCTACGACCATACCATTGCTCAATTCGGCGTTCCGGCAGGGGAAAGGCACGGGCGACCTCTTCGTCAACGCGACTTACTTCATCACCGGCGTAGGTTCACGCCGCGCGACCACGTTCACACTTGACGGCGCGAACAACGATGAGGGGTGGGGACGCCAGACGGCGATTGCCACCGTGCCGATTGGCGCTATTCAGGAAATCACAGTGCTCTCAAACGCGTTCTCTTCGGAATTCGGCTGGACCTCTGGTCCTGCGCTGAACATCGTCACCAAGTCAGGCACGAACGAATTTCACGGCGAAGGAATCTTCATGCTCCGTCCCGGTGGTGGCTGGCAGGCAAAATCGTTTTCGACCAAGAACTTCTGCCCACCGTCCCTGTCGAGTTGCGTCGCGCCGAGCAATCTCACGGCAATCAACCCTGTGGACATTCCCGATAAGCTGAACCAGGTCTCCGGCTCGATTGGTGGACCAATCGTCACGGATAAGACCTTCTTCTTCGCCACGGCTGACTACACGCGGCAGAATCGAACGACGTTTCTCTCGCCCACGCTGCCTGCGTTCCTGTTGCCTTCGGACGGCCACCTAGACTACACGGGCCACTATCGCCAGTTTCTCTTCGACGGGCGTGTGGACCACAGGCTCACGTCTAAGCAGACCTTGATGTTTCGACTGAATGTGGATCGGTTTTCCGACGACAACCCGCAGGACGCAGTAAGCGGCACGAACGCGCCAAGCGTTGCGCGCCGGTATTCGCGCCGGTCATGGACGGCTCAGGTCAATCACACGTCTGTCCTCAGCACGAATCTTCTCAACGAGGCGCGATTCGCCTACCTGCATGGCGATCCCATCACGCTCTGGGAAGCTCAGAACCTTTCAACTACCTACACACGCGCTGGGGCCGTGCCGTTCACCATCGGACAGTCGCGCGCCTCCGACATCTTTAGTCACCAGTTGCAATTCTCTGACACGCTCTCCTGGTCGCTTGGCAAGCACTACCTGCGCTTCGGCGGCAGCGTGCTCCATCACACCTCCGGCGGCACGGGCAGCGAACCCGGCACAGCAATCCTCGGCACGTTCACCTTCAAGAACACGACCACTGCGCCCTTCGATCAACTGACACTCGCAGACGTGCAGAACTACACGCAGCCGATTAACTTTGGCATCAGCAGCTACGAGTTGCCGCAGTGGCTCTTGACCGGATTTGTGCAGGATGATTGGAAAGTGCATCCCGATTTCACTTTGAATCTGGGCTTGCGCTACGACCGGCAGACCCTGACCGACGCGAAGAATAACTTCGCGCCGCGCATAGGCTTCGGCTGGCATCCGGGCGGCGACGCGCGCACCTCGATTCGCGGCGGCTACGGCATGTACTACACGCAGATTCGCTCCAATGCTGTTGCCAGCTACCTTGTGAATGGGCTGGACGGATTAACGACCTACACTGCGACTCCCGGCCAACTCGGTTTCCCGACCTGCCTGACAGGCTCGTGCCTCCCTGTCAATGTTGACCCAAAGACGCTGGCGGCTAGTCAGATTCCTGCGCGCGACATCACAATCAGGGCGGGCCGCGCTGACTTCTACCGCGCTCAGTTCGCCAAGTACGGACTGAACTTCGATAAGCTACCGAACTATCCGAACAAGTTAGTGAATCCGCGCAGCCAAGTCTTCTCCATCGGCGCGGAGCGCGAATTGGTCAAGGGCTTGTTCTTCGGAGCCGACTACGTGCGCCAGCACTTGAGCAACATTGACCGCACGGTTGATTTGAACGCCCCCGCGCCCTTCGACACTCGCTCGGCAACCAACACAACGCGGAGTGTTGCCGCGGCCAACAACACGCGGCCAATCGTGCCAGCCCCTAGCGGCGTGCGTCAGGTCAATGTGTTGATGAACCTCGGCGTCGCCGATTACAACGGGCTACAGACGCTGCTCAGCTATCGCGGCAACAGGAAGTTATACGCCTCCATCAGCTACACGCTGTCCAAGGCGACCAACACCACTGAACCGGACGGCAACGGTATTGGTCCAAACGAGGCCAACATCGCGCGGCTCGGTGAAGAAGAACGTGGACCAAGCGTGGTTGATCAGCGTCATCGCGCGGTCATCACGTTCAGCTACCGGTTCCCGTTCGACATCACAGCAGGCACTCTGACACAGCTCGCGTCGTCGCGTCCGTTCAACGCCACCACCGGCATTGACAACAACGGTGACGGCGCAAACAACGACCGTCCCTTCATCAACGGTGCCGTCATGAGCAAGTCTGCGTTTCGCGGCACTCCGACCTCCGACGTGGCAATCTTCGTCGAGAAGCGCATCAGGACATCGGAACGCACGAGCCTCCTGCTCAGGTTCGAGGGCTTCAATATCTTCAATCACGGGAACTTCCTCGGTCGCGGGGTCACGACCTTCGGCACTGGCGAGACACCGGCCTCCACCTTCGGCCAGTTCACGCCCGCTAACGCGATAGGAGCAGACGGACACGCCATCCCGGCTTTCGCAAACATTGACCCGCCGCGCATGTTCCAACTGCAAGCGCGGTTCATCTTCTAAGTTAAAGCCTACGAGGTCCGATGAATGAAGAGCGCTGGATATTCAACGCTCTTCACTCACCCTCAGAGGCTCAGCATGATAGGCACTCAAAACAACATAGGGCATCCGTCATGGATGCCCTATGTTATTGAAAATTATGATACTGCCTGATGGACTTGAGCCATCGACCTCCTGATCCACTTCCTCACTTGAACTTGAAATTCGCGCGGTGGATGCTGCCATCATTTAACTGAACCACCAACTGGCGACACGTCCCGGCCCACGCCTGATCAGTCTTCCAGTTGTAGTGGTACTGGTCGCCGCCGAAGCTGAGGCCACTGCCACCCGGCGTCACCGTTGGCACTAAAGTTACCGGTGGACCAGACGAGCCGCAGGCGATTTGACCAGAAGCGGGGAAGCCGGGGGCGAATATATTCAACCCCTTGTTCCCGCTGAGACTGAACTTAACTGGAATCGCCTTGCCCGCATTTTCCGAATTGAGGGCTGGCAGATTGTCAATCGGCGGGAAGAATCCCGTGAAGCTATAGAGCACGGTCACGGTGAAGCTACAGGTTGAAGTATTAGTGCCATCATTCGCCGTGGCGTTGACCGTTGTCGTTCCGACCGGGAAGACGGAACCGGACGCCGGGCTGCTGTTGACAGTCACGCTTGACGAACAGCTATCAGTGGCCGTTACGGCTGGATAATTCACAGCCATTGAAGTGGCCGACGAATTCGGCGGCAGCGTGACGACGATGTTGGCCGGACAACTGATGACAGGCGCAGTGGTGTCCACGACATTCACAGTGCGTGTGGCCGTGACCGTCGGGTTGACGCCGTCGGTGGCAGAGTAAGTGATGATATAGCTACCCGGCACGTTGACATTAACGCTGCCCGATGGGGTAACCGGAACGCTGCCAGCGCAGCCGTCCGTAGCTGTCGCGCCCGGGTCGGAGAAGCTGGTGTGACATTCGACCGTCATCGGATTAGCCCCGGTGATGTTGATGACGGGCGGCGTCGTATCTACGATATTGATAACCACATCATCGGAATCGGAGCCTCCGCCCGTATCCGTGACGGTCAGCGTGATGGTATGCGACCCCGAAGGCAGTGAGACGTTAAGCATCGCGCTGGTGCCGAGTGTGGTCGCTCCTTCTTTCCAAGTGTAAGAGTTGATTGTTCCGCTACCCGGCGTAGAACCTGTGCCGTTAAGCGTGACGGAGGTCAGCGCGCCCGCGCACTCCACGGTCTGATCCGCCCCTGCATCTGCGACCGGAGATGCCGCCGTGCCGAACTTCTGGATGCGGTCGTTGCCGGAGTCTGCGACGTACATATTGCCCGTCGAATCTACCGCCACACCCTGTGGAGAGATGAATTCGCCATCATTAGTGCCCGCGCTGCCGCAGGCTTCGATGAACGTGCCGGTTGAGGTGAACTTCTGTATCCTGTTGTTACCCGTATCCGCGACATAAACGGTGCCGGATGCATCCACTGTGATGCCTTGCGGCCCGCTGAATTCCCCGTCACCAGCGCCGCTCGTTCCCCACTTGGTAATGAACGTGCCGGTCGAAGTAAATTTCTGTACTCGGTTATTAACTGTGTCCACGACGTAAACGTTGCCGGATGAATCCACTGCTACGTCTTGCGGCGTGTCGAATTGATTGTCACCTGTGCCGCTCGTTCCCCACTTAGTGATGAACACACCGGCAGAAGTAAACTTCTGGATTCGGTGGTTGCCCAAATCTGAAACATAGACATCGCCGGATGAATCCACGGCTACGCCACCAGAGCCATTGAGGAACTGGCCGTTGCCGCTTCCCGATCCACCCCACGTCAATAGAAATGTGCCGCTTGAGCTGAACTTTTGTACTCTGTTAGTGAATAAGTCAGTCGCATAAACATTGCCCGCCGAGTCCGTAGCCACTTTATTAGGACTAACGAACCCGCCGGGAACATCACCCGGGATGCCGAACTGCAAAATGAAATTACCGTTGGAGTCAAACTTCTGCACGCGAGTAAATGAATCTGTAACATAAACGCTGCCGGTGCTGTCGACCGCAATGGCCCTGGGCGTAACGAACTGTCCGCTGCCCGTGCCGGTGGTTCCCCACTTCAGTAAGAAATTACAGGTTGCGGCTGCCGAGACCGTCAATACGAGCAGAGCGCTCAGCAACCCCAGAAAAAGCGCAAGCTTGCGAGGCTGCCTTAAACGCCGCCTGAGCGAAGATGTTTTTGAAAGAGAGAAGCGCGGGGGATTTGATTTCATGTCAATATCCTTTCTTGGAAGAAGGCGGCTCGGTGTAAATACGAAGAAATCAGGTTGACTTAATACGACGATCTCAGGCTACACTTTAGCTCGCCACTTGTCTAGATTTTGCGTTAATTTTCCACATCGATGATATTCGATACTGACGAGAACCCCTGGCACAGAGAACAGGCAGGTTAGGTTTCTTATGGCTCTTCCCCTTAGCGGGACGAATACACCAATACACAATACAGCTTAACTCTCTTGTTTTCGCGAAGCGCGTCTAACACCCTGCATCACCCGCGCCCACATTCAAGATTGATGAGCGGCTTCGTGGAGGGGCGTCGGCAGTTGTTAGGCGTCTTGCTTACGCCTGTCCAGCAACAATGCTTTGATGGCACATACCATCGCAGTCCCGACCAGGAAAATGCGTAAGTAATTGCCGTATGCCCATTCTCTTGCAGCCTTCTCCAGTGTTTCCGGCGGCGTGTGCAGAGGATCATGAAATAGTATGGCGTTGCGGGGATAATGGAATGTGAAAGTGATTACATCGCCTGCAACAATTAAGACTAATGCAAGCATCAGCCACCACCTTCGACCAGCCGGACGCTTCCACCCAAGTATCAATGAGATAAGAATTGATAGTTGCGTTAAAGGCGCAATAAAGCGAAAGAAGCTCCCCGGATTTGCCACCGCCATAAACTGACGCAGGTGTTCGAGAGATTGAGGAATGCCGACGCGAAAGTTTGGGGCAAGGACAATGGAATCATAAAGAGAGCCACCGAAGAGAGTACCGATGGAGATTATCGCAAGGCAAAGTACGATCTCTTTTAACTTTGACATCTAAGCCTCCAATTACTGGTGTCTAACTCCTGAATTGACCGGCGCGAGCGAACAGCATTCAGCATAATCTTTAGGAAGATTGATGAGAGGCGCGCAGTCGAGCGTCAGTCTCGAATGACTTATTCGACAGCGCGTTTATAAATAGCTTGCTTCGTAATCACTGCTTCGTCGTGCTGGAAGAAGTAGGCAAACTGTAAGTCACTTTGCCATTTTCATCCAGAAAATCCAGCTTTGGCGTGCCATCAGGCGCAACCGACATTTTGATTCGCGGCTTGCCTTTGGTGTCGGCGAGCGAGATAAGCGCGGTTTTGTCGCGCAATTTTTTGACCACGATCCTTTGCGCGCCGTCTTCACCGTTGTCCATAAATCGTTTCATCGCCGCCTGTTTTTCCGCGCCTTCAGGCATTTTTTTAATTCTTTCCCAGTTTGCGAGCGATTCGGAGAGCCGCAAATTCGCTCGATCCCAAATTTCCAATCCGGCTGAATATTGTCCGTCATCGCTTTCCAGATGCTGCAATCTCATCGTTTCGCTGTGATGAACTTTGTCGTATGTCAGCGAAACGAAATGTCCTTTACCGCCGTTTTCATCAAACAATAAGCCGCCGCATTCGTCTCCCACCTGATCGAAAAATAAAATTCCGGCGACTTTGCGCTCGCGGTCAATAACTTTGCCTTCGGCAATTCCTGGATGTTGACGGTCTTTGTTGGAAATCACCATCCGCAGCTTACCGTCTTTATCCAGAACGTTAATGCGTTCGACATCAATTTCTTCAAACTTCTGCTTTTTGTTTTGTGTGACAAATCCTGAAAGAAAAAGCACCGCACAAAAAAGTGTGGCAATGAGGGCGTAAATTTTTAAAAAGCGAACTTCTTTTTCAAGTTTTGTTTCCATTAAAATAATCTCCTGCTCAGAAATTTGCGGACAGCTTATCACACTGCGCGCGCTTGAATTTGTAGCATTCTTTTAGACGGTTCAGATTAAAAGGAAGCCGTCGAATGCTGGAATTAACCGGCGAGCAATCAACTCAACTGATAAGAAGTCCGCTGATTTCGAGTCCGGTTGAATGAGTTGTTAGATGCGACCCTGCGTTAAACTAAATGCCGACTCAGTAGTCAGTGCGAAGAAGGTATGCCCCGTAACCGACTACCTCCCTCGCGATTGAATATACATCCCTCAACTCGAAGTATTGCGCGTGCGCGGAAAATACCGGCGTGATTCCCGAACGCTTCAGAGCCAACCTCATGCGCGGAACATGGAAATGCTGAGAGACGACCATCGCACTCTGCCATCCATTTTCTCTCATCATCCGAGCCGCATTCCTCGCCGTCAGGTATGTTGTGGCCCCACCGCTGTCGACATGAATGCGGCCCTCCGGCACCCCGTTTTCGACCAGATAGCTCTTCATTACCTCCGCCTCATTGAACCCTTCGCTGCCCACCCCGCCGCTGACGATCACATTGGGGAACAGCCCCTGACGGTAAAGGGCGACCGTTTGGTCGAGCCGGGCGCGTAGTCTCGCTGAAGGGCGTCCGTCTTTTTCGACTGTGTTGCCCGGTACAATGGCCACGTCGGCTGCATGGATGTCATCGGTCAGCCCATCGGCCACAATCAAAATCGCCGCCAGGGTAAAAACCAGCATGATTGACAAGGCCGTGAGGAGCAGAATCCGCTTAGGTCTTTTTCGCCACATATGTTGCATAAATAGGAGCATCTAACGACCCAAGCTCAGCGACGGCGGCCACAAGACGCGCCGATTGCAACCTCGACGGCCTGCCGCCGTTCGCTGTAGCGCATGGTTAGGCGGCATCAAATTCATTCGATTCGCAGCGGTCCAACGTGCCGGTAAGTGTTTATGAGCACGCCCGTGGACGTAACCTTCGTGCTGACGAAAGCGAGTTCGCGCGGGTCGGCACTGTCCGAAAAAAAGCGTTTGCCCCGGCCCAGCAAGACCGGGTAGACCATCAGCACAACCTCGTCGACCAATCCCTGGTCGAGCAACACGGACGTCAGCGTTGAACTTCCCCAGACGATCAGGTCAGGGCCGTCCGTTGACTTGACGCCGCGAATACCCTCTATGACGTCCGCGCCTAAGTCCCCGACCGGGCCCCATTCGAGGCTGTCCGGCCTGTGGGTCGCGACGTATTTCGTCGCCGCATTCAGACCGTTCGCTATCGGACTATTCCCGGCCTTCGGCCAGAAGCCGGCCCAGCTATCGTAGGTGCGGCGGCCAAGCAGCAGATCGAAGATGCTGCCCTGTGCCTCGGCGACGGCCTCTGCCCCAGCCGGAGTTCGATATGGTGCCGTCCATCCGCCATGCGCGAAGCCTTCGCCGTCTTCGTGCTGGATCACGCCGTCCAGTGAGATATGTTCCATGATTCTGATCTTTCTCATTTAGTGTCTACTCCTGCTAGCTGTTTTACCTGCCATAAGTGATGCGCGTGAATGACGCCTAACGCCCGGCATCACCCGCCGCGCACTCAACCTCGAAGCCACGCAAGTCTTGCGCATGAAGGCAACGCTATTCGCGGTCGGGTGCATGCCCTTGTTAGATGCCGGGCTGGCATTATACACTTCCCTCCCAAGCAGAGTGATGGCCTTTTGCCTTGTATTTTTGCCAACTCATAAGATGCTCAGGCGTATTCTCTACTCACTAGTTCTACTCTCGCTGACGAACATCGGTCTATCCTTTGGTCAGCAGCCTTCCCGTTCCGAGCCGGGACCGGCTGAGTTGAAAGAGCTTGTTCGGCGGGCCGGCCTTGGCACGAGCGAATACAAGACCAGGTTTAAAGACCTCACCGCTGAAGAGGAGCAAAAAATAGAAGAATATGACAGCCAGGGCAAGCTCGAGAAGCAACGGCGGATCGCTTCGGACCTGGTCATCTATCAGTCACAACTGGACCCGACTCAAATGGTTGAGTACCGCGACGTGAAATCGGTTGACGGCGTGGCGATAAAAAAGCGGGAAGCGAGGCTGGTGAGCCTCCTGAATAAGTCAGCCAAAGCGGATTCGGTGAAGAAAGAACTCGACCGGATTTACCGCGAGAGCCGTAGGTATGACCTTGAGCATAGTTTCTACGGCATGACCCTCAACCAAGGGCTGCCGCTGGATGAAAAAGCACGCGAGGCTTTTCAGTTCACGCTCGCCGGTCGTGAGCAGGTTAACGGTCGTGATGCGATTGCGCTTGAGTATCAGCAAGTCTCGCAAACTCCTTACCTCACGTTTAATCTCTCAGCACTACCATCCCCGTTAAAAGGCGCCGAGGGGTTTTACCGTGGGCGGTTATGGTTGGATGCTGAGACGGCGCAACTCAGGCGGGAAGTGAGGGAACTGACGCTCCGCCTCCCTTCGTTAAGCCACCCTCTCGTCCTGTATAGGTTTGACCTGGACTACGCTGATAGCCGCTTCGGACTTTTAACTCCGCGGCGGATAGTGGTTACTCTCTACAGCAGAGGACGTACGGGAGCCGACAAAAAGCCCGAACTCCTGTTGGGAGGGAAAGTAACTTTCGAGTACGGCGCGTTCAGGCGTTTTGATGTCGACGTGCCTGATGCCTCGCTTAACCCACCGGCCAAACCGTAAGGCATCTAACGCTTGAATTAACCGGCGAGCAATGACCATGATTGATAAAAGGTCGGCTATTTGAGAGTCCGGTTCAATGAGTTGTTAGCCTGCGGCTTTTTTCAGTGGGGCCTAAAACTACAGAATCCCGATTTCCTTGAGCCAGTTCTCGACAAGCGAAGGCCACATCGCCACTGGATGTTCGGTGCCCCTTAGGCCAAAGGCATGACCGCCCTTGGCAAAGAGATGGACCTCTGCCGGGACGCCCGCATCATTAAGAGCACGTGCATAAACCGTGCTGTTGCAGATTTCGTCGACGGGGTCATCCCAGGCTTGCAACAGGAACGTCGGCGGTGTTTGCCTTGTGACGTGTATGCCGGGATCGAGAGTGGCACCGGAGCGACACAGATGGCCCGGATAAAGCGCAATAGCAAAGTCAGGGCGGCTGCTCAGTTTGTCAACCGCATCGACTAGCTTGTAAGTAGGCTCGAATATGTTGCTGGTCTGCGCGACCAGATAGCCGCCTGCCGAGAAGCCGATCACACCAATCTTGTTGGGATCGAGGTTCAACTCCTTCGCCCTGGCCCGAACGAGCCTAATGGTTCTTTGCGCGTCCTGAAGTGCGCGGGGAATTTTGGGCGTGAGGTGGCAACCGCAATTCTCATCCCAATAGTGATCACCTTTGGGAACGCGATACTTAGACAAGACGCACGTAATTCCTTTGGACGTTATCCAATTACAAATTTCAGTGCCTTCAAGGGTGATAACCACAGCCCTGAATCCACCACCGGGAAACACGATCATCGCGGCGCCGGTGTTCCTTCCCTGGGGTGGAAAGACCGTCATGGTTGGCGAGGTTACGTCGAAGACTGCCTCGGAAGTATGGCCTCCGATCGCATCCGGGGTTTCAGCAACCAACACGCTCTCGGCTGGTTGAGAAACACCTTCCATATCCGGCGCACCGTTCGGCCAGATCGGGATTTGTTTTAGCCCTGAAGGCGGCTGCCAAATGCCGACCTTCCTGACATCTGCTTGTTGCTGGCCTGTTGTCGTCGGCCTATTCGCTTGCGCTGGCTTGGCCTCGAGCTTGCGCTTCACGGCGACGCCACCTGCCAAGCTCAACAATCCCAAGGCGAACGCAAGAAAAAACCAGATTCGGCGCACTATCGATTCCTCCCTGACTGAACGGACATTGGTGGCAATCCCTGATGATTCGCAAAGAACGATCGCAAGGAATGCTATTCCGCAGGCTAACGCTTGAATTAACCGGGCGAAAAGTATTGAGAGAGGCATTCAATCTTGCGGATGACATCCGAGCTAATTCCGCTCGCGTTGAATGAGTTATAGGTTGACGAGGTTCATTTCTCCGGTTCAATTCAGTAGAGTTGAGCGCGAGGGAAGAACATGCCGGGCGGGTGTGACGAATCTTGAATGAAAGACGCTTGTCGACGCCTCTAACAACACTTTCGCACACCCGCCCGCTGCTTTAGCTCGACAACGACTACTCAGATGATGTGCGCGCCTCGGCGGGCTTAATATAACTATTTCGCAGAGCTAATGCCAGCATGTTCTCCGAACCATTGACTCTCATTTGCGGAGGACTTTCATGTCTCAATATGCTGCGCTCATTGGCATTGACTGGGCAGATCAAAAGCATGACATCTGCCTCATTGATCCTCAGACCGGAAGGCGCGAGGCTTCCCAACTCCGCCACTTGCCCAACAGCCTTGACGAGTGGGCCAATGCTTTACGCGCACGCTTTGGCGGCCAGCCTCTCGCCGTTTGCTTAGAGCAGTCGAGAGGCCCACTCATCTATGCCCTGATGAAGTACGACTTCCTGACTCTCTATCCGGTCAACCCGGCGACGCTCTCCCGTTACCGCGAAGCCTTCTCGCCCTCGCGCCACAAGGATGACTCGACGGACGCCGCCTACCTCGCCGAGTTGCTCTTCTCCCATCGCGACCACCTGAGAGCCTGGCAACCCGACTCGGAGCAGACGCGCACCTTGCGTTACCTGGTCGAGCATCGCCGCCGCCTGGTTGATGATCGAACACGCATCAGCAACCGCTTGACCTCGCTCTTGAAGTGCTACTTCCCGCAAGTTCTTCAGTGGTTCCCTGACATCCGCACCACTTTGGTCTGTGATTTCCTCTGGCGCTGGCCTGCTCTGGACACCCTGCACCGGGTGAGGCGCGAGACGCTCGCGAAGTTCTTTCGTGAGCACAACTCGGTCAGAACAGAGACCATCGAGAAGAGAGTGGACTCGATCAAGCAGGCTGTGCCGTTGGTCACAGACCGGGCCGTGATCGCCTCCTCGGTGCTGATGCTCAAGGCGCTCACCTCTCAGATGAAGGCCACGCTCGCGGCCATCCATGAGTTCGACGCAGAGATCGAGGCCCTCTGCGTGGTCAACGAGGACTTCGCGCTGATGAAGAGCTTGCCGGGAGCTGGTCAGAACTATGCCGCGCGGCTGACGGCGGCACTGGGCACGGACAGAGAGCGGTGGCAGTCGGCAGACGAGTTGGCGCAACTCTCAGGCGTCGCGCCGGTCATTGAGCGCAGCGGGCAGAGTTGTCGGGTCAGATGGCGCTACTTCTGCCCGAAGTTCCTGCGCCAGAGCTTTCATGAGTACGCGGGCGAATCGGTCAAGCACTCGTTCTGGGCCAGGGTCTACTACGACGAGCAGCGGGCGAAGGGCAAGAGCCATCACGCGGCGGTGCGTGCGCTGGCTTTCAAGTGGATCAGAATCATCTACCGATGCTGGCAGACCAGGACCGCTTACGATGAGGTGAAATATCTGGAGGGATTGCGCAAGAAGGGATCATCGTTGCTCAACTATGCGGCACAAAATCCGGCGTGAGGAAGAAATTCTGCTTGACTCGAACGCCTCAGATGGGTTGTTAGGTGTCGCCCTTAATCAAAAAGTGTTCGCCTGCTCTTTTTGGTACGCCTTTTCCCTTTCCATCAGGTCTATAGCTGCTTTGTGTGTAAACGGCAGTAATTCGCGTGCCTCATCATCAGAAATTGTCCTTCTCCCACCCGGAGCATCTATCTCAACTTGCCTTAACTTCCCAATCATACCCTCATGGTAATAAGCCCAAGCCAGAAACCTATCTGTATTATCCTGAACACTGTGCTTCTTCTTCTCGAATACTCTGTAGTATTCATATTCTAGCGCTACCTTCCAAAATGAATTTAATATGCTTTTCGCCTCAGGAGGTAACTGAACCGTTATAAAGGCTTCTTTACTTTCAGAAGCAGTGCTAGGCGGCTGACCTTTGTTCGAATTTTCAGCGAAAACCAGCCAGACTTCTGGAACAGGATGAGCGAGGAGAGCAGCTTTCAGGGATCTCTTTTTAAGCTTAAAAGGCTGGACCACTCCCGCTGCTTTACCTTGCCAAGCGGGGCTATTTCGCGTGGCGGTGACGTTGGTGACTGTAGTAACTCCGCCGTTCTGCGACCTCTTAGCACACTGCGCGAAGATTAAAACAGCGATTAGTGCTAGAGCTAGTAAAAAGATTTTCCGTCGAAGTGTTTCCATAACTTTCCTCCTCGAAAAGACACCTAACGCCCGAATTAACCCACGCCGAGCATAAAGCCTCCAACGTGAAGAAACCAGATGACTATGAAAGAGATGCTATCGAGGCGTTGGGTTGAATGAGTTGTTAGACAGCGCCGATACAAGAAAGTGCTTTTAGTAGTAAGCAATAGTTCGGTATGTTACTTCGTAAGGCTCAAAATATGATCTACCATTTTTAGTGACCCATTTAAAGGTCTTTCGCTTAATCCAATTCCCCTTTGCGTCAAATTCGTAAGTGTAGGAATATCTTTCATCAAGAGGTCTGCTGGAATGATATAGAGTCTCTGTGATATTTCCTTGAGCATCATAGATGTATGTAGCTTTCCTTCTCATAGAGCCATTTGCTTCATAGCTGGTCATTTCAACCCTATTCCCCTTTGGATTAAAAACGCTGACATCCCTTACTGCCAGAGAACCGTCATTGCGATACCAAGCTATCTCTGTCCTGTTCCCTTTATCATCGTATTTATACTTAAGTTTTCCTGTGTACTGTGGATTACTGGTGGAAGATACTTGATTTGGACGGGGCGTGGCGCTGACGGAAGGAGGGGGATCATAATCATGCTGAATATGAGTATTGTGAGTACTCACAACTCTATCTCCATCAATATAGCTGTAGACACTTGATTGGAATGGATTCCCCATATAGTCATAAGAATCCCGCTTAGTAAGATTGCCGTTAATATCATAGCTTTCGGTTGCCGAAGGCTGACGCTTACCTTCGACCCATGTGCCTGACTGATTGGAGATATATGCTACTTCAGTAGCTAGCGTTTTTACTTTACCCTTTAGCCCTGCATCTTCCCTATCAGACTTCTGCTTTTGAGCACTAGCTTGAAAAACTAAGAGCAGGCTTACAAGGGTGACAACGAGCATTCTCATATTTATGTTCCTCCAAGTATTCACATAGACTTTCATCAGTATATCGTACTTTGAGCCTAGAAAAGCTGTCTAACGCCCGAATTGACCCGCTGCGAGCGAGCAGCATTCTACCAAATCGAAGGATTCAATGATGAAAGAATTGCTGTCAAGCAGTCGGGTCGAATGAGTTGTTGGACCGCCCTCTCGACGTGCGCCTTCAACGCGCGATTTTGCTTTGCCCTGCTTCTCTCCATTCAGCTCGACTGAAGTATAATGCGAAGCGGCCCAACGCC
>JBAWGU010000180.1:0-1975 GCA_049593215.1 Pyrinomonadaceae bacterium | reverse complement strand
CCGTTGTATTGAGTGTGATTGTCATTGAAAGCTTGTCTTGAGCATTCATCTTAAAAATCACAAACAACGGACAACTGACTACGGACAACGGACAGCTTTTCCTTCATCATTTCCCCGCAGCGCGGGCGCGTGTTAAGATTGGCTCACTCCCTGAGATGTAGTTCTCGCGTGTACGCGCGACGCGCCCTAACCAGAAAAGTTTTATTAATCGTCAATGCCATTTCCCTTTCGCTTTCGTGCCATCAGTCTCATCTTCACTCTCGCGCTCACGCTCTCGTTTGCCTCTCTTGCAAGCGCGCAGACGGAAGACGACCTTAACGAAAACAATGGCGACCCGATACGCCTCTTCGAGCAGGGACAGAACGCGCAGGCGAAGAAAGATTACACGCGCGCTCTTGAACTCTACGAAGCGGCGCTCAAGCTCAGGCCCGAATTCCCTGAAGCGGAATTCCAGCGCGGCAGCATTCTCTTCACGCTCAGCCGCTTCCCGGAAGCGGAGAAAGCTTTTCGTCGCGCAAGCGAACTCAGAAAAGATTGGTCGCTTCCCCTCACTGCGCTGGCAACGCTGCTCGTAAGCAACAATCGTGACAGTGAAGCCGAGCCGCTCCTGCGCCGCGCGCTTCAATTAGAGGCTGAAGACATTTCCGCCCTCAACGCGCTCGCAGCTTTGCGCCTGCGCGCGGGCGACACAAAGGAAGCTCTCGCTTTAGCGCAACGCGCAACCAGACAAGCGGACGCGCCCGCAGAGAGTTGGGCCACACGCGCAGTCATAGAGCACGCCGCAGGCGATACGACTTCAGCCACAAAGAGCGCGACCCGTGCGCTGGAGATTGAGCCGGAGAATCTTCCCGCGCTCAAGGAACGCGCAGAGCTTCGCGCAGAATCGGGCGACTACGCGCACGCCATCGAAGACCTCGAAGCAGCGCGCCGCATCAATCCTTCAGACAAAAACATTCTCTCGCGCCTTGCCAATTTTTATGAGAAGGCTGGCAAACCTGTTGAAGCAAGACGAATCGAAGAAGCGTCAGGGACGGCAAAGCCTGCGCCACAGACTCAGGATACAAACGCCGTGACCGGCTCGCCCGAAGAGATTGAAGCGGCAAACAGCGAAGACGCTCAGAAGTCGCGAGACGCGCTCACCAAACTTTTAGAGCGCAACCCGCGCAACCCTGCCTTGCTCTCTCGCCTGTGCGCGAGCTATCGCAAGGAGAATCCGACGCAGGCTCTGGAATATTGTCGTCAGGCAGTTGAGATTGATCCGCGCAATAAAAATTACGCGACAGGCTACGCCGCCGCGCTCGTTCAACTGCGACGCTTTGAGCAAGCCGCAGCTATCTTGCAACGCGTGCTCTCCGTCGCGCCCGAAGATTACATGGCACACGCCAATCTTGCGACCGCGCTCTCCGGGATGAAGCGTTACGCCGAAGCTTTAGTCGAATACGAGTGGCTGCAAAAAGCTAAGCCCGATCTCGCGGTCACATATTTTCTCATCGCCGTCGCGCATGATAATCTCGGCGAGTACGCGGACGCGCTCAACGCCTACGAAACATTCCTTCAGCGCGCGGATGCCAGAGAGAATCAGTTAGAGATTGAAAAGGTCAAACTTCGTCTCCCGTCACTACGCAACCAGATCAAGCGCGGCGCGGGCACGAAGACGCGAAAAGGGTAAATAGTAAATGGTAAATGGTGAATGGAAAACCGCGTGTAGATGGAAAGCCGTTCGTCCATTTACCATTGACCATTTACCATTCACTAACATGCTTTCTCATCACACTCATCAACTATTAACTGTCATCAACATTTGTGCGGTGGCTCTCGTGCTTGCGTGTGCGGCTGTCGCGGTGCGCGGGCAGGAGAAGAGTCTGGAAGTTGCGCCGCCGCCCTTGAAGATCATTCCGCGCGACGAGCGCACACAACTCGACTCGGCTGACGGGCCTTCTGCGCGCACGCGCACGACTTTCGAGTTGATGGAAAA
>JBAWGU010000179.1:0-7862 GCA_049593215.1 Pyrinomonadaceae bacterium | reverse complement strand
GTTCGGGCAAAAGACGGGCAGGGACAAGCCCTGCCCCTACAGGAATCCCTTACTCTTCAACCACTCGCTCACGACTCCTCTTTTGTCGCGCCTCTTCCCATCAACTTCGTAATTCAAACGCCGCATCTCATCCGTCGAGATGGCGTCTTTTAATTTCGCCAGCGTCTCTGCCAGAGCGGGCACGCGCGCTAGCGTATCTTTGCGCGTTAAAAAGATGGCTTCGTAGGGCGGGAAGTAGTGGCGATCATCTGCTAACTGAAAGAGGTCGAGTGCGGCGATTGAGCCGTCGGTTGAATTGCCTGCGATGAGGTCAACCTGTTTTGCGGCGAGCGCGCGATAGGTGAGCGATAGGTCCATCTCGCGCGGGGCTTCTGTGAATTTCAGGCCGTAAGTTTTAGCGAAGCCGGGATAGCCGTCCGCGCGCGACATGAAATCCTGTCCGAAGCCTGCGCGCCACTCGCGCGCATGAGGCGCAGCCTCGGAGATGGTTTTCAAGTTGAGCCGTCGCGCGACTTCTCCGCGAATGAGGATAGCGAAAGTGTTTTCGTAACCGAGCGGCTCGCTCTCTTCGACGTTGAATTTTTCGGCATACTCTCGTTTGACCTGTTCGTAAACTGCGCGCGTGTCCGTGATGGGTTGATGATGAAGGATGGCGGTATAAGACGTTCCTGTGTATTCGGGATAGAGATCAATCTGCCCGTTCACGAGCGCGTCGTGACAGAGATTGCCTGCAAGCTCAAACCTTCTCTCTACGCCCACGCCGCGCGCTTCGAGCAGTTGCGCCACCATCTCACCTAAAATCACAGACTCTGTAAAATCTTTCGAGCCGACACGAACACGCGCACCGTCGCTCGTTTGATTCTCAGACGAACGCGAGCCGCGCCATCCTGCGTAAACAACAAAGAGCAGCAGGAGCGCGAGCGTCGCCCAGACAATTTTGGACCAGAGCGCGGGCGCGCGTTTCTCCGTGCGTCTGGACTTGATGTCGAAACGTTTTTCCAGAAGGCCGAGCGAATAGTCTGCTGCGAGCGCAAGCAATGCTGCGGGCAACGCGCCCGCGAGTGTCAGAGTGTTATCGTTCTGGCGCAGCCCGCGAAAGATATATTCGCCAAGCCCGCCCGCGCCGACAGCCGCCGCAATCGTCGCCACGCCAACTGAAATTACGAGCGCGACTCTCACGCCCGTCAGAATCACGCTCATCGCTAAGGGCAACTCCACCTGCCAGAGCACCTGCCGGTCAGTCATGCCCATGGCGACGGCGGCCTCGCGCACGTTCGCATCAACGCCTAAGATTCCTGTGAACGTGTTGCGTATGATTGGCAGCAGCGCATAAAGGACCAGCGCGACGATGGCCGTGCGTGCGCCGATGCCGCCGATGAACGGGAGCGGGATGAGAAAGCCGAAGAGCGCAAGGCTCGGCACGGTCTGCATCACGTTGGCAATGCCGAGGACAGGCCCGCGCAAACTTTTCTTTCTTGAAAGAAGAATGCCGAGCGGCACTCCTATCAAAACTGCGATTGAGACGGCCACGAAGACGAGCCAGAGATGCTTCTCTATATGCAACAAGAGGTCGAGCCAGTTGTTTTTGATGAAGACCCACAGGCTCATGCGTTCTTCTCCGTCGCTGCCGTCAGGCCATCGTCAAGGTGAAGAGTTTCGATGTAGCGGCGTGCGTGTTCTTCCTTCGAGCGAATAAAGTTTTGCGGTGTCTCCAACAAGGTAAGACGCCCCGCGTGCATGAGTCCGATGCGCGAGCCGAGTATCAAAGCTTCGCGCACATCGTGCGTGACGAAGATGGCGGTCTTTTGGAGGCGTTCTTTCAGCTCTCTAAACTCTTCCTGCAAGCTGGCGCGCGTCAGAGGGTCTAGCGCGCCGAAAGGCTCATCCAAAAGAAGCAGCGGAGGCTCTACCGCAAGCGCGCGCGCCACGCCTACGCGCTGACGTTGCCCGCCGGACAATTCGCGCGGGTAGCGTTCGGCAAATCTGTTTGGGTCGAGTCCAACTAAATCCAATAACTCATGCACGCGCACGCGCACGCGCTCCCGTTCCCAACCTTCGAGCGTCGGCACGAGCGCGATGTTGCGCTCGACTGTGAAATGCGGAAAGAGTCCCGCCTCCTGAATGACGTAGCCGGTCTGACGGCGCAAGCGAATCACGTCCCACTCGGTTGTGGCTTTGCCTTCAACCAAAACTTCCCCGCTCGTCGGCATGAACAGACGATTGACCAGCTTGAGCGTCGTCGTCTTTCCGCAACCGGATTCTCCGAGCAGCACAAGCGTCTCGCCGCGCATGACCGTTAAATTCAGATCATCAATAATCGGCGCAGCTACTCCACTCACGCTGTAGCTCACGTGGCGAAATTCGACCAGCGCAGTGTTGTCTTGATGGGATGTCATCTTGGGTTTATCGGGCGATGAGAGTTTCACGCAAAGGCGCGAGAAAAGAAAAACGGAAGCTCGCAAAAGGATTGAATGCTTCACCAGCGTTCTTTGGTTTTTCTTTTCTTTGCGTCTTTGCGTGAACCGTTCGTTCCGTCAAAGATGCGTCAAGCGATGTGTAGATACTCGATGACGCGCTCCATTGATTGATGCCACGCCCCGTGCCAGTTGCGCAGCAGAATGTCTGCGGGACAAATTTCTTCGTCAATCACCTGCGTGCGCAGGATGTCCAGATATTTCACTTCCTCTGATGCGACGCGGCCCAGACCTTCCGCCGCCAGCGCAATCGCGTCTTTTGCCACACGCAGCACATCAACGCCACCGGCCCGCGCAGAGAGTCCTTCACGCGCTACGGCCTCCTGCAACTCGCACGTCTCTTCGCCGCTTAACTTCGGCGCAAGACGCAACGCTTCATCGAGCGCGTACGCGTCGTACATCAAACCTTTCCAGAGAGCCTGCAACGCCAGAGCCATCTGAGCAGTGTTGCTGTCCGCGCTGCGCAACTCTATGTACTGTTTGAGACGCGCCTCCGTGAAGATAGTCGTCAGGTGGTCTGTCCAATCTTGAAAGATCGGCTGAAGGCTGATGCGCTCGCCGTCAAGAAAAACGCCGTCGAGAAATTTGCTAAAGCGCAAGCCCGTCGTCTCGTCCAGATAACGGCCATCCCGCCGCGCAAAGAGCATCGGGACTGCGAGCGCATAGTCAACAAACGCTTCGAGCGAAAAATTATCACCAAGCGCGAGCGGCGAAACGCTGGCGCGATCAGCATCCGTCTCAAGCCAGACCGCCGCGCGCGTTGATTTATACCCGGATAGTTTTCCATTCTCGAAAGGCGACGCGGCAAACATCGCCGTCACAAAGGGGGCGAGGCGATTTCCCACAACAAATTTTTTCGCAAGGTCCTGCTCCGAGCCGTAATCCACATTCACCTGAATGGCGCACGTGCGACACATCATGTCCCATGCGCGCCGCCCGCGCGTTGCCAGATAAGGACGCATCACACTGTAGCGAGGCTTGGGAAACCATCGCTGCTCTTCAATCGTGCGCAAAGGGTCAAAGCCCGTCGCTAAGAATTTGAACCCGCGCTGAGAAGCAATCTCAGAGAGCCGCGCGAGGTGCGCGCCGAGGCTCACTTCAATCCCTTTGAGGCTGCGGTGCGGTGCGCCCGAAAACTCTATCTGCCCGCCCGGCTCAACCGTCACACGGTCCATCCCGCCTGCTCCCGTAGAGACTTCTGCGACAATGCCTTCTTCAAAGAGCGCGTCATCGCTCGATGCGGCGAGATCGAGCAACACTGCCTGCACCTCAACGGCATCCAGCCTTTGCAGATCGCCTGCCGCATAACCGAACAGCTCAAACTCCAGACCCGTCATCCACAAAGATGCAGGCTTTGCGCTGCGCCGCAAGTGGTCCACAAACAGAGGCGTTGAAGATTTCGAGACGGGAGTATTGATCAACTCAAAATCGAGAGAAGGCGAAACACGACGCGCGTCATCAAGCAACGCAACTTCCGCCGTCGCGCTCGCGTCTCTGTCTTCTGAATCGTAGGGATGGGCCATAAAAGAAAAAGGTGTCAAGGTTTCTGTTTTCAAACTATGGCTATGATAACCTATCACGGGTACGAGCAACAGTGGACAAGTCAGTAACGCAGGCGGTTCTGACCGGGGACGCTTCTCAAGCCAGCGCATGAGAATGACAGACAAAAAGGTGAAAGAAATCGCGCAACTGCTGGAAGCGGCGCACAGAGACACGCTCAAGCTTTTCGACCTTGCGCGTGAAGAAGATTTGCACGCAAGTCCCGGCTTCGGCTTTCGCCCGGTCATCTGGCATCTGGCCCACATCGGTGTCTTTGAAGCCTACTGGATTCTTCAGAAACTCAAAGGCGAGAGCGCGCCTGACGAACGCTACGAGCGCATCTTTGACCCGATCTCGACACCGCGCGAAGAGTCTCGCAATCTTCCAACGAGGCGCGAGATGGAAACGTATCTGTCGAAAGTAAGAGAGCGCGTGCTGCATCATCTCGAAGCGACGGAGTTTGACGACGAGAACCCTCTGCTGCGCGACGGCTACATCTTTCGCCTCGTGCTTGAGCATGAGTATCAACATCAAGAGACGCTCGCATATCTTTTTCAGCTTCTAGACACATCGAAAAAGATGCGCCCATCACAAGCGGAGCCGGAATCTCCTTTCCCAATCTCTTCATCAACGCTTAGAGACATGCTCCTGATTCCTGCTGGCCCGTTTGAGATGGGCGCGGTGTGGGATACCTTCGTTTACGATAACGAGCTACCGGCGCGCACGCTCGATCTTCCTGCTTTCAAAATAGACAGGCTGCCGACGACCAACGAAGAGTACGCGCGCTTTATCGCTGAAGGCGGCTACGAGCGGCGCGAATTGTGGAGCGATGAAGGTTGGAGTTTGAAGGAGAAAGAAGTTTGGAACGCGCCGCTCTACTGGACGCGCGACGGCAAGAGTTGGCGCGTGCGCGCGATGTTTGAAGAAGCAGAATTGCCGCTCGCTCATCCGGTCACAGGCATCAGCTTTCACGAAGCGGAAGCTTACGCGCGCTTCCGTGATAAGCGCCTGCCGACTGAAGCCGAATGGGAGAAGGCTGCATCATGGGACGCAGAGCGTGAGCGCAAACGTCTCTACGCGTGGGGCGATAAGCCTCCGACAACACAACTCACAAATTTCAACTTTCACTTCTGGGGCACAACGCCTGTCGGCATTTTTCCAGAAGGCGCGAGTCCCTACGGTTGCCTTGATATGACAGGCAACGTCTGGGAGTGGACCAGCACGCCGTTTGAAGCTTATCCCGGCTTTAAGGCTTTTCCTTACACGGAATATTCCGAGGTCTGGTTTGACGGCGACCACAGAGTCTTAAAAGGCGGCTCGTGGGCCACACGCGCGCCGCTGCTTCGCACCTCCTTTCGCAACTTCTTTCGCCGCCAGTTTCGCATCGCCTTCGCCGGACTTCGCTGCGCGGCAGATGCCTGATGCAAACTGCGCGCGTTCGACTTTCACAGAAAACAGGAAAATGAGAAGAGGTAAAGTAGATAAGACATTTCTGCTTTACCCCTTCGCATTTTAATGCTGCGTGCGGTCGCGTGCGTGTGCGGCGCATTTGACCGCGCGCAGGCGGTTTATGTCGGCCACGGAACAGTCACAACGTCCGGCACCACGCTATCAGGTATGTCGTTCATAATGCAGAACGGCCAGTCGTGCCGTATGTAGTGTGTGTTGCCTGTATCTCCGAGGCGAGTCGTGTCCACGACTTCCAAAACAATCAAGTACGCGCAACGCTCGCCACGATAGATTTTGTGATCCGGCGCAACGGCTGGCGAACCCGGCAATCTTGGACCAGCATCCAGCGCCTTAACGATGTTCCAGGAATGGAGCACGCCCGTGTCCGGAGGCGACGGCGGAAGCGGCTCAATCAACGGCGTGAGCGGCGCTTCCTGTAAGACATCGGGCACGCGCGTGCCGCTCGTCGTAATTGGAAGAAACGCCACATTACCGTCTCTCTTGAATTGCAGGGTGTAGCTGCCAAAGTTGTCGTTAGGCTCAATCGTATGGGGCGCTGGCAGCGGCTCCACATAGCTGTTCAGAATCACAGGGTCCCACGCGCGCCCTTTAATGTCTGCATTGACTTTCGTGAAAGGACCGGCAGGGGGCGGCGAACCGAACGGACTCGGAGAGATGAACTGCGACAGAGATAATTCATCGCACTCGCCGAAACCGACGCCGCCTGTCACGCCCATTCCCGTAATTCGTCCTTCGATCCTGCGATTATCAATCCAGACCGTCGCCGCGTCGTAAAGTTCCGGCGGAGTCGGATCGGCAGGCCCGATCAAAGGTTGATGCCTCACGCGCACGCGAACGGTAAAGCGTCCGTTGAGAGACGCAGCGCCGCCTTCCGTTCCTGTGGACCACGCGAGCGATTCTGTCACCCACTTCGGATCGTAAATCGGATTGAACGAAAGGTCGAAGCCTTGAAGGACAGGCTCGTTCACCCACTGTCGTGTCAGGAAGTTTGGAGTCTGGACGACGTTCTTGATCGTTCCCCAGATTGAATCATAGGTGCGCGGGTGTGTGGCATCGCCAAAGGGCAACGCGAGGTTGATGTCCGTCCATGGACCAGCATCGTCCTGTCGCCATGTATGAGGATGCGCGAACGGGAGTTCCTTGTACTGCAACACGTACTCGGACATCTGTCGCCCGCAGCCATCGTAATCGGCAGTCCCCCACACGCTGACGCCTTCGCCGATGGAAGCTTCAGGATTGATAATCGGCGGGGACGCGGGTGGAGGATCGGGAAGAAGCTTCACCTCTTTCAAGGCTTCGCTTGGATGGTCGGGGTGCGGGCCGATGACCTGCGCCGTCACGCCGCCAATGGAGGTGATGGAAACTGTCTTGAGAAGAATTTCAAACTCCTGCCAGCAGGTGCGCGCCGAACCCCACCCCGAAGGATTGATTGTGAGCGTGACCCTGAAGGCGTCCGGGTCAATTCCTGTGACATCCAGGATGCCTAAATCGCCACCGACGACCGGCACAGTTCCGCTCGATCCGCCGCCGGGATAGATGACGGGCATCGGGTAGGGCATCCCGCCGCGTGTGATGTTCAAAACGTAGCTGCCGAAGGCTGCGCCACTGGCCGTTCCCTGCACGCGTATGATCCATTTGTGCAGCGTCGCGTCATACTCTTTAATAGCGCAGCCGATGGGCGACGTAATGTCGCAGAAGAGTTGTCGCTGTATCCAGATGAGGATGATCAGCCCGATAATCAGGGCGAGTTTGATGAGCAGGATAAACCAGTAGAGCCAGTAGAGCCTGGGGAATTCTCTGAACTCACCGGCAGCGATTTCTCCCGCAAGAAGAATGAGGAGAAAGAGCAGCAGGATATACTTGATGCAGCCCGGAATATCCCACGTCGTTCTTTTTTGGTCTATGGGTCTTTGGCCTGCGACCCGTCCGGGTTCATTTGCAGACATGGCTTAGCTCCTTTTGTTAGTTGCACGGGGTGTCGTTCTAACGCGGGCCGGGCCGACAAAGATTAGTGGGCAGCGCGAGGCATCTCAGCGCGCGGGAAACGACCACAAGGCAAGACAGACGCCGCAACGCTTGGACGCATCTGCCGCCACGTTCGATAACCCGTATGGTTCGTTCGTCAACGTTGAGCGCTCTGGTCGGTTGCGCTCGTCAAAAGAGTTTCAGGCGAGAATTTGTCTTGACGCAGCGCCGAGCGTGCTCAACGCTGAAAGTGAAATAAGACGGGGCAAGTATGAAACGTGAATCATTGCGCGCACCCGGAATGTGCGTTAGACAAGTCTGTGAAGCGAGGAGCGGACGCTCGTTGTAAGGCCCAACGCAGACACAGGACCATGAGAAGTTTACGACGCGCTTATACGCTTATAGGACCAATTG
>JBAWGU010000178.1:0-2497 GCA_049593215.1 Pyrinomonadaceae bacterium | reverse complement strand
GTAGTCAGTGGTCCGTTGTCCGTTGTATGTAGTTGTTAAGTTGAACGCTTGAGATAAACTACTCAAGATTCATCACTCAAACAACGGACCACTGACTACGGACTAGGGACAGCTTTTCATTCTTCGCTTCGCGTTTTCCTTCCGTCTCGGTTATACTCTGCTTGCTCGTCCTGCCCGAACCAAACCCCTTCGGTGCGGCGCGTGGTCGCCACGACCGAAAATGTGTTGGACATCCAGAGCACAGGTGAACTTTTGTAGTTTTCCGGTGCGCCTTGAGACAGGCGAGGACGCGGAATTTTAGATTGGTCGCACCGCAAGAGAGCTTGCGACCTGCTTTTTAAATTTGTCATAAGAGCCGTCCGGTGATGCACGCCGCGCGTGAATGCAAGTGAGTTGTATGAGGCTTGCGTGTGGCGCGTCCCTGACCGTAGATGGCGCGAAGCGATCAATGAGGTTCGCTCCCGCAAGACAGGTTGTCGAGCACTCGATATAGCAAGAGAAAACGTGCTCCCTGCTGCGATAGCGGCGCGAACTTGACCGACACGCGCAGTTGACGGCTTTTTGGGGATTCCCTTTGATTAAATCGAGTTATGCTCGCGCAGAGGAGGCTCGGCCTCCATGCTTTGCGCGAACTTCACATGGACTGCGCGCTTTACAAACGAAGCGCGTGAGTTTCGCTTCTAAGCCAACTGCACAGCAGATTGGCGACTCCGCAACAAAATCAACGAGCGTGCGCGCGAGCCTCGCTCTTCATGCGCGACGCGCGCGCCTCGCCACATGGCTTGAAGGCAAAGCGGCTCGGGTCGTTTCAACACATTCACAACACCACAAACGCCGTAGGAAAACTTGCACGACAGTGTTCGGGTTCGCGCCTCTCTTGATGAGAGGTGCGCCTTCCTGTCGTTCGTGAGCGAACGAGTTGGCCGAAAGTGGCGGGAGGCATTTCTGAGAACATGGCAAAAGAATTAATCGTGAGCGTCAATGGACGCGAAAAGAAGATCGCTATTGTAGAAAACGAGAGAGTCACAGAGTTCTACATCGAACGCGGCGAAGATAATCAGGGCATCGTCGGAAACATTTACAAGGGCAGGGTCATGCGCGTCCTGCCCGGAATGCAATCAGCCTTCGTTGACATAGGGCTTGAGCGCGACGCCTTCCTCTACGTCTCAGACTTCTTCGACGAAGAGGAAGAGTTTGAGCGCATCGTCGTTGACAAGACGAAAGCCGGCGGCGCGGATCGCGCAGAGGCCGAACGCGTTGCGACCGAGCGCATTGAACAGCAGCGCCTCGAACGCGAGCAGCGCATAGAAGCTACGCAGGAGCGCGTCGAGCCTTTAGCTGAAATCAGTCGGCCTGCTGCCCCAATCCCCGACGATGAGGCAGTCAGAGACTTTCAGACAGAACTTGAGGCGCTCCCAGGCGAAGATGAAGCTGCGCCTGTCGCGCTTCAAGGCGCAGAGACAGCGCAGGAAGAGACTGAAGAAGTTGAGCAGGGCGGTAAGCGTCGCGGGCGTCGTGGCCGCAAACGCGGCAAGGGACAAGAGCAAGCGTCTGAAGCGCGCCCCGAACAGGCTGCGGGCATCGCTTCCGCTGCGCCCGAATCTTTCGACATCCAAACGCCGTTCGTCGCCGCAGATACATCTTTCGAGCGCGTCGTTGACGAAGACGAGACGATAGCCGCCGAAAACGGCGCGATGTTTAAAGACGCGCGCCTGCAAGAGCGCATCTTCGATCAGATTCACGCCGTTGAGTTTGACATGGAAGATGTGCCCGAAGCAGAAGTCGGCTCAATCCTTCCTCAAACATCTTCACGAAACTCTTTCCAGCGCATAGACGATAGCGACATCGCGCCCGCGAGTGAAGCGACCGCGCCCGTGCGCGAGACTGTCGCCGCGCACGTTGACGCATTCGTTGATGAGGTCACAGAAGAGACGCTCGGCGCGCAGAGCTTTGAGCGCGTGAGCGACGACGAAGTTCCGTTTGAAGCACAAGCATCCGGCGAAGCGGTTGAGGTCAAAACTCAACGCGGTAAACGCAAAGGCGCGGCCTCTACTACGAAGAAGAAAAAGAGCGTGGAGGCTGTGGGCACGGCTGCCGCAGGCGAGGCGGCGAAACCGAAACGCGCGAGCAAGAAACCCGAAGGCGCAAAGAAAGGCGCATCGAAAAAGGCTGCGAGCGGGAGCAAGGCTTCATCCACGAAAGGCCGCAAGAGCAAATCTGCCGCTAACGACGAAGGCGCAAACAGCAATGCAGTTTCCGAGTCTCTGCAAGATTCGGAAGCGAGCGTCACAAGCGGGCGCGGTCGCGCAGAATTTGCCACGCGGCGCGGCGGGCGCAGGCGTCGTCGTCCCGGCAAGCAGGAAGGAACGAGCGGCGATGAGCGCGTGAACGGTAAAGATCACGACGCGAAGCCTGCAACGGAAGTTGAAGAAGTGGTCGTCGAAGAGCGCATTGCTGCTCCGCCTCCGCCTCCGCCGCCGCGCGCACGCGCAGAACG
>JBAWGU010000177.1:0-3106 GCA_049593215.1 Pyrinomonadaceae bacterium | reverse complement strand
ACGTGGGTCAGTGGCGTCGGCGATGATGTCAACCCGTGCAGCCGCACCGCCCCCTGCAAAACTTTCGCAGGCGCGATCTCAAAAACCGCAGAAGGCGGAGAGATTGACGCGCTCGATCCGGCGGGCTACGGCACGCTTACCATAACTAAATCCATCACGGTTGACGGCGGCACAGGCTCCGGCTGGGCTTCCGTACTCAACAGCTCAACCAACGGCTTCAACGTCAACGTGAGCGCTAACGCGGCAACCTCCGTCGTCATCCTGCGCAACATCACCATCAACGGCGCGAGCAAATGCGTCACCGCCGGATGCGCGGGCGTCAACGGCATACGCTTCTTAGCGGGCAATGCTCTACACGTCGAGAATGTCGTCATCGAAAACCAAAGCACTTCAGGCATTGACGTGAGCAAGGCCACGACAGGTCAACTCTGGGTGACTGACACCTTCTTCACCAACACGGGCACCGGCATCAAGACCACAACATCAGGCGGTGTCATCATCGCTCAGGTCGAGCGTTGCCGTTTCGGTGGCCTGGTGGACGGCGTGAATGCCATCTCGAACAGCTTCATCACCATTCGTGACTCCTACTTCGGTGCGACCTCAGGAGCCGTCAACGGAGCGGTCAAATCAAGTGCGGGCACAACCATCAACATCGAGAACAGCATGTTTGCCAACAACGCAATTGGAGTCAACGTGCTCGGAACGGTGCGACTATCGAATAACGACTTCTTCAACAACACGACGGCAATCAGTGGCACGGCAGAGTCAGCCAACAACAACAAGTTCAGAGGCAATACTGCTGACGGCACTACCAGCAACGTCATCGTCGTCAAGTAGCGCCTCATAGAAAGGCAAAAGGTAAAAGTAAAAAGGCAAAAGTTCGGGGAAACCACATTTAATTACAAAGCTCAACATGAGTGCTGTAATTAAAAGATTGGCTTCCCCTGACTTTTGCCTTTTGCCTTTTTACTTTTTCCTTCTTTAACGCACCGGGCGCGGATAGCTCACAGGGCTTCTATTTCCATCGCGGTCAATGGCGCGCACGCCGAAGAAGAAATTATCTTTCGACATCCCTTTCATCGTATAGCTTGTGACGTTGCCGACCGCGCGCGAGTTGGTCCAGACGGGCGAGGTCGTCTCGCGCCAGACTATCTCGTAGCCAGCCAGATCAGGCTCTGTGTTTGCGGCCCACTTCAAATCCGTATCATTCGTCAAACGCGCGGTGACGATGCCGACGCTTTTCGGTTTGGCGGGCGCGAGCGCGAGGCTTGCGAGCGCCACAGCATTGACGCGCGCGACGCGTGCGATGAATTGAAAATCGTCAAACTCCGGCAGGTCGCCATAGACAGTGCCGTTCTCTGTCCTCACGTTCTGGTGCTGGTGATTGTAGTTCTCGTTCGGCTCTGTAAAGCGCACAGCCGCGTAGCCGCGCTCGACGAAAGGAATGTGGTCGCCGCCGCGAAGGTAGCGGTCACGACGATAGACCATCTGCACACGCATCATCGGCACGTAGCGTTCGCCAACCTCTTTGATGAAGCGTGCGAGCTGGCGCGAAGTGGAATCGTTTTCGCCGCCGACGCCCCTGCGCACGGTCGCTTCCTCCGCAGTCTCATTCGACTGCACGCCTTCCGAGAAGACGCGCACGGTGAAGGGGTCGCGCACGCCGTTGCCGCCGAGTGAGCTGCCAACGATGTCGTTTGTAAACATCCCTTCGATGTCCCAACTCTTTTGCTTTGCCTGCTCTGCGAAGTAGGTCGAGCCGAGCAAGCCCTGCTCTTCGCCGGCAACAGTCATAAAAACAATCGTCGCATCGAATTTATAAGGAGCCATCGCGCGCGCCATCTCAAGCACGGCGGCAGTTCCAGACGCATCATCGTTTGCGCCCGGCGCATCGCAGTTGGCGTCCGTCGGACTCGTACACATCGAATCGTAATGGCCGCTCACAACGTACAGACGATTTTCAGAAGCAGGCTGAGTCCCGCGCAGCGTGGCGACGATGTTCGTGATGTTCGTTGGCTCGGGCACGCGCGCAGCCTTCTGTTGGAGGAAAGTCTGCTTCTCAACAGTCATGCGCCCGCCGGACCGCGAAGCAGCCTTTTGAAACTCGCCGTAGAGCCAGTCGCGCGCCGCGCCGACGCCGCGTGTTGGATTGTCTTGCGCTGAGAGAGTGTTGCGTGTGCCGAATGAGACGAGCTTGCGAATCGTGCGCTCGATGTTGCGCGCGTCAATTTCTGAAACGATGCGCGCGATCTGCGGATTGCGCCGCGCGTTCGCAACGCTTCGTCTTATCTCGCGCCCGGGTTGCGCCTGCGAGATGGGCGCGAGAAGGTTGAGCGCGGTGGTGAGTAAAGTTAAAAGCGTCAGTGTTGAGACAAACTTGCAGACTGCATGGCGCAGCGATTTTTTCATCTCAAGCTTCATCTCCTTTTTCCGAGAAGTGTCTAAGACTTTTTGTCCCACTGCTCACGATATGCAGGCTCGAAAGTGCGCGTGGTGTGTTCCGTCACACTGCCGACAGGCAAGGGCGGCGCGCTGATTTGCTGCGGCGTGCGGCGTTCGCTCATTGTAGGCGTCTTCGTTTGCGCGCCGGGCTTAATCTGTCGCTGCACTCCCGCAAGCCGCATCCAGAGATAGATGAAGAGTGCCGACACACCGAAGACCATCAAGATAGCAGTAATGGTAATGAACGCCACAGCCGCAGGGTCAAGCCCGCTCCGAACTAACTCTCGCACGCTGTCAAAGATGATGCCGAGTCCGCCCAGCACAATCACCGCCAGCGCAATGGACGGCATCGTCATCTTGATGGGTTGATTGATTTGGACCGGAAGATTACCGGGCGAATTCAGGTTGGCTCCGCAGCGATTGCAGTAGTTCAACTCCTGTGCGACTTCCATGCCGCAAGACGAGCAATACATATAGCCTCCATTCCAAGCGACTCAAAGGACGGCAACCGCGCCGGACGATTTTCCCAGCAGATGCTACATCGCCCGCACAGCAAGTTCAATGTAAGACTAAGACCAAGAACGAATCGCTGAGGTAGGAAGTTCGGAAAACAGTTTTGAGTTTTCGGTTTTCAGTTTTCAGAAACGAGCGGCTGAGCTTTTAC
>JBAWGU010000176.1:0-6572 GCA_049593215.1 Pyrinomonadaceae bacterium | reverse complement strand
GACTAATTATCTCCCCTTGCAAGTTGATTGAGTTTGATGAGCGATTCTTTTCGTCCGATAGCGATGAGCGTGTCACCGACTTCGATGATTGCGTCGCCCGTTGGATTAAAAATCAACTCGCCGTTTGCACGGCGGATGCTGACGATAACAATGTCTAAATCTGAACGGATGTTCGAGTGGCGCAGCTTGCGTCCGACAAGGGAAGAGCGTGCATCCACCTCAACCTGTTCAAAGTTGAGATCGAGAGTGTCCGCCGTGAGCGAATCCATAAAGTCGTCAACGGCAGGTTTCAACAGCGCAGTTGCCATGCGACGGCCTCCCATGATTGTCGGAGCGACGACGCGGTTTGCGCCCGCGCGAATCAGTTTCGGCTCGGCCTGCTCTTCGGCGGCGCGTGCGACGATGTGCAGGTTAGGATTGAGGCCGCGCGCAATCAGTGTCACGTAAACATTGTCTGCGTCGTCGGGCAGGCACGCCGCAAGCCCGCGCGCATGTTCGACCCCTGCGTCATGCAGAGTCTCTTCGAGCGTGGCGTCGCGCGCGATGATTGGGACGCCGCTATCGCTCAGCAGCGCGACCCTCTGAGCATCTTTCTCGATCACGATGAAGCGCGCGTCTGTGCGTTGTATGTCGCGTATCAGGTGAGAGCCGACGCGGCCCGCGCCGCAAATGATGAAATGGTCACGAAGTTTGCTCATCTTGCGATAACGTCGTCTCGCTCCGAAGGTGGCGACGAGTTCCGATTGAACGATTGTTTGCACGGTGCTCGACACGACGTAGGCGACAATGCCGACGCCGACGAGCATGAAGATGATGGAAAAGATTTTTCCGGCCTGCGTTTTTGGCGGAATGTCGCCGTAGCCCACGGTCGTGACGGTCTCAATCGTCATGTACAGGCTGTCAATCAGAGGCCACTTTTCAATCAGGTGAAAGCCAAGCGTACCGCACGCAACGGCCCCTGCCAAAGCGACGAGCGCATAGCGTATGCGAAGGCGTGATCTTCTCACGGAACGCAAACCTTAAAGTAGTCGTAAACCAAAATGAGACGAAGCGGCATCAAAATCTAACGGCAGCACGGTTGCGCGCCGCTCACGGTAACGAAAAGGGAAGCCGGGTGTCAATTCCAGTGTCAGTCAATAGTAAATGGTAAATGATGAATAGACAAAAAACGCTTTCTGCCATTTACCATTTACCATTTACCATTTACCATTACTAAAGATGTCTGTTCGTCATCCACCGGAAAATCGCGTTCCCCCAGTTGCACGCAGAGGCGGCAAGCAGACGCGTCGCCCGCCTCGCATAGTTAAGTATGAGGAGCCGCCGCAGAGTTTCTGGCGACGCTGGCGCAGGCGCATCCTGCATCCTTATGTTCTCATCGCGCTAGTCTTTTTCACAACCATCTGCATCGGGATTCTGGGCTATTACTGGCACATCTTCTCGAAACGCATAGACATTCTTTTGCAGGGAGAGATTTTCACGCGCTCGGCGGGGATTTATGCCGCGCCGAAAACTTTGCGCGCCGGGGCAAACATTTCTACGGATGATCTGGTCGGTTATTTGAAGCGCGCGGGCTATGTGGATAAGACTCAGCAGGCTGACGGCGCGCGTGGCCGTTACGATGCAAGCGGCGCAAGCGTTGAGATTGAGCCGGGGAAGAACGCGACGATTGACGGGCGTAGAATCTTTCCTCACCTGAAGGTGACGTTTGCGCGGAGCGGAAAATCCGTCGCCGCTTTGAATGACGGCGACACGGGCGCGCGTCTTGATACGGCGCAGCTAGAGCCTGAGCAGATAAGCTCAGTGACCGGCAAGGACAGGTCAAAGCGTCGCGTCATCGGCTTCAAAGACATCCCGCCGCATCTCGTCAAAGCCATCACCGTCACGGAAGACAGAACTTTCTTCGAGCACTACGGCGTCAACCTTCGCGGCATTCTGCGTGCGCTCGTGCGTCGCTACGATGCAGACCCGAATTCGCCTATTGCGCGGCAGGGCGGCTCAAGCATCACGCAGCAACTCGTCAAAAATCTGTTGCTCTCGCCCGAAAGGTCCTGGAAACGTAAAATCTCCGAAGCCTACATGTCCATCATCCTTGAGACGCGGCTCTCAAAGGAAGAAATCTTTTCGCTCTATTGCAATCAAGCTTACTTAGGACAGCAGGCAGGGTTTTCCATTAACGGGTTCGGCGAAGCTGCGGGAGCTTACTTCAACAAAGATGTCACCAACCTGACGCTCGAAGAATCTGCTTTTCTTGCAGGGTTGATTCGCAGCCCGAATCGCTACAATCCTTATAAAGATTTGGACACGGCGACGGCGCGGCGCAATCAGGTTCTGCAATCAATGGCGGAGACGGGCGCAATCACGCAGCAGGAAGCGCAGGATGCCGAGAACACTCCGCTCAAAGTGACCAACATCAAGAACCGTATAGACATTTCCGAAGCGCCTTACTTTGCCGATTATGTCCAGACGCAACTCAGCGAGATTGTCGCGGACCCCGCTGCCGAACAGCACCTACGCATCTACACGACCGTTGACATGGACCTCCAACGCGCAGCCTTCGCAGCCGTCACCAAGCAACTCGCTGCGTTAGACAAGATCGAAGCGAAGCGCGCGGAACCCGGCTCGATTCAGGCCGCGCTTATTGCGATGGACGCGCACACGGGCGAGATCGTGGCGATGGTCGGCGGGCGCGACTACGCTAAGAGTCAACTCAATCGCGCCTCGGAAGCGATGCGCCAGCCCGGCTCCGTCTTCAAGCCTTTCGTTTATGCGACGGCCCTCAACACGGCTTACGATCCAATCCCGCGCGTCATCACGCCCGCGACCACCTACATGGACGAGCCGAAAACTTTTACATACGACAGTCAGGAATATTCTCCGGGCAATTTTGGCGACAAGTATTCAAACGCGCCCGTCACCTTGCGCGATGCGCTTGTGCATAGCCTGAACGTCGTCACAGTCGAAGTCGCACAGGAGGTAACGATTGGCCGCGTGATGAGCCTTGCGACAAAAGCGGGGCTACCCAAACCGAAACGTCCGTATCTGGCGATGGCGCTCGGCACAAACGAAGCCACGCCGCTTCAAGTCGCTTCCGCTTACACCTCTTTCGCCACGCTCGGCACGCGCATCTCTCCGATTGCGATTGAGCGTGTGACGACAGGAGCAGGCGTCACGGTCGCTTCACCCGCAGGCCAGAAGAACGAAGTGCTGCGCCCTGATGTCGCTTACCTGATGACATCTTTTATGAAGGATGTGGTCAATCGCGGCACGGCTGCGAAATTGCGCGGGCGCGGCTTCAAGTTCAACGTCGCTGGCAAGACCGGAACATCGCGCGACGGGTGGTTTGCGGGCTACACTCCGAATCTCGTCTGCGTCGTCTGGGTAGGTTTCGACGACAACGCAGACATACGCTTGACCGGCGCAGATTCCGCGCTTCCTATCTGGTCGGATTTCATGTCCGCGGCCCTTGCGACTCACCCCGAATGGAACGGCGACTGGCAGATGCCCGAAGGCATTCAACAAATCGAGATAGACCCGACGACAGGCCAGCTCCCAACAGCCGCCAGCACAAACAAGCGCACGGAACTCTTCATCAACGGCACTGCCCCGGCTGTCGAAGACAAGACACAGCAAGAAGAAGAGACCGCGCCGCCCGATGAGATTCAAGAGGACCAGAACAACCAGCAATACGAATATGTTCCTGCGCCTCTGCCTGAATCAACGCCCATCCCGACGCCGCGCAGCACTAAGCCGCAGAAGAACGACGTGCGCAACCCCAACGACGCGGCTGACGACGCAGATGCGCGCTTGCAGGGCACAATCACGCTCGACATTGACCCGACCACAGGACTCATCGCCGTCCCCTCCTGTCCCGTCATCCGCACCAAGACCTTCGTCATCGGACAGGAGCCGCGCCGCTACTGCGGCCCCGAATACCACAACGGCAAGACCGTCGCACCCTCCGCCACACGCCCGCGCGTCGTCTCTCCATAAGAGAGTTAATAAAGAATATGAGTAATCCAGAAGAACAACTTGCCTTAGATGTTAGAAGATCATACTCGGACATGCTTAATCGTCATGGATATGGTTTTCAATATAGCGTTCTTAATCTCGCTCACGAACTCTCAAACAGTGGCGAGTCATCTTGGGGTTTCTTAGTTTCGGAATTTCCTGTTGAGGTAAGGGGCGCTGGCACTCGTATTGACTTCGTTCTGAGGCGTAGAGGCGAGACACATTTCTTACTTTTAGCTGAATGTAAAAGGGCCAACCCTGCGCTTTCGAATTGGTGCTTCGCGCGTGCGCCATATGTTTATCGAAATAAGCCTGAAAATCTTGAGCCTGTCATAATGGAGCACGCTGAAATCCGCTACGATACGGTTGTTACCGCAGACGCTAGAGAGCGGTGGTCAGCTCATAATCCATGTCACATCGGACTTGAAGTGCGCTCCAATATGAGAGGTGATGCGAAAGGAGAGTCAGGCAGAGCAATCGAAGATGCTTGTTCTCAAGTGCTACGTGGGCTTAACGGTATGGTTGACTTGCTATTTAGACACCGTCATATACTTGCCAATTGGAGGAGGGCCGATTTTTTACCTGTAATTTTTACAACGGCAGGATTATGGCTTTCTGAGGTAGAGTTGACCTCTGCCGAACTTGAAAGCGGCAATGTTGATTTGACCCGCTCAAATTTCACAAGGCAGCCATGGGTTTGCTATCAATATCACCAATCTCCTGGTATCAAACATTCAGCGTCGCCTATTAATATATCGAGCGATCTTGGCTTGCTTATAAAATCAGAATACATACGAACGATACCTATTGTCAGTCCAGAAGGTATTGCACCGTTCCTGCGATGGGCTTCTGAGTTAGATTTCATTGAGTAAGTGGATAACATTAATTGAATGATGCCTCGTTGCCACAATCCAGCAACTCATCCCAGATAATCCACCCCTAGCTTGCCTTTCGTCAGCGTTGCCGCCCGCAATGAAGTTAAGAAAATATCATCTAATGAGCCAAGAGACACAGCATTGTTGGAGCTTTTGAGTTCTCAAAATCTCTTACGAGCCGCGCAAAAACTCTTACGACTCGCTCGAAACCTCCTTCCTCGCTCTCGTTTGCTCCTTTCAACAACTCACAAGGAGTTTCCGGCTACTCCGTAAGAGCTTTTAATTGCTGAATAAGAGTTTTCGAGAACTCAATATCTCTCTCCGATTATTCAAAAACCCCTTCGCATTTCTCCAAAACTCTTACGAAGAACTCGAAAACTCTTTCCGAATATTGATTTGCTCCTTTTGAAAGCTTTACAAGAGCTTCAAGGGATATCATAAGGGTTAAAGAGAAGTCCATAAGAGCTTCGGAGAAGTCAAAAACCCTTTCCGGGTACTCAAAATCTCTTGCGGAGTTCTCGAAAGCTCCTTTCGATGAGCCGTTTGCGCCTTGTGACTTGTGCAAAAGGCTTGCGGAGTAAAGAAAAGGCTTGTCTATTTCGGAAAACGGCATATACTCGCGCTCGTTTTAACTCACGCACCGTTTAATCCTCGCTTACTTCAACACGCTTCTTACTCACCAAAGGAGGTGAAAATCATGGGCAGAACAAGAAGAAATTCAACCGTACTCGCAAAGGCAAACGTGCGCTTGAGTAATCTCAAGGCCATCTCACAGACGCTGGATTTAGGGCCGGGATTGACCGTCGCCCTCTTTGAGCAGCAGATCACAGAGGCGCAATCGGCCTTAGACGACTTCAACCAGACTGTGGCCTCACTCGACGAGAAAGCTAATAAATTGATCGCGCTGGAAAAGAAGATCAACGACATGAGTTCACGTATGCTCGCAGGAATAGGGGCGCGGTACGGCAGGAACAGCGACCAGTATGAGACAGCGGGCGGGGTCAGGACGGACGAGATTAAGCGCAGCGCAAGGAAATCGAGTAAGGGCGGCGGCAGTTCAGAGACGAAATCCGGTTAGCGGAAACAATTCTCACGCGAGGCGTGAGGGGTGAAGTTAAGGCAAGGGCCGCAGGGGTGAAAGCGAGTTGATTCAAGTTGAGTAATCTCTCTTTCATCCTTGCGGCCTGCATCACAGCGCTTTCAGGGCCGCTCTCAGGGTTTCAAGTGCGAGTGCGGCCGCGTGTTGCTTGCGAGCGGGCAACCCGCCAATCGTATCTACGATTGATTGCCGCGTGACCTGCGCCGCTTCCTCTATCATCATTCCTTCAATCATCTCTGCCAGCACAGACCCGCAAACAAGAGTCGGCGCGCAGCCATAAGCGAGAAAGCGCGCGGCTTCTATGCGCCCGTCACGCACGCGAAGCGAGAGGCGCAAGCGGTCGCCGCAAACAGGATTAGTCTCTTCCGCGACGACGCTCGCATCCGCAAGCTCACCTGCGTTGCGCGGATTAGCTAGATGGTCTTTGAAGATTTCAGAATAGGACAAAGTTGGGTTAACAAAAGTCTCTGTCAGTACCGCCTGCGGTAGCGGGCGGGTGGACTTAAGGGATGAGGGCAAAGGGATGAGGGATGAAAAAGGAGAAGTCACAGATGGTTTTATTCATCCCTCTGCCCTCATCCCTTATCCCT
>JBAWGU010000175.1:0-9639 GCA_049593215.1 Pyrinomonadaceae bacterium | reverse complement strand
AGTGTGACGTTGGCTGCTTTGACCATCGCGTCCGCCGCTTCGATCATCGCCACCAGACCTTTCGTTTCAACCATTCCAAGCGCTTCTTGAGACATCTCTTCTCTCCATTCAATGTGTGCTGTTGCTACTGCTTAATGAAAACCTTCCGAATGAAATTCAACTTCCCTGCTCTTCCGTCTTCGTTCAACTCATTGCCTGTGCTCTCCGTAGATGAAAGCGAAGATGAAATCACTTCTGTCGGGCACGGCAGCGTTTATCTGAACGGGTATCAGCAACCTGATTTTTTGTCCGCGAACATCGCGGCTCACGCTCGTGCGCCCGTCCTGCGATTCAATCAAAAATCCAAGATCAAATTTTCTGCGCTGATGCGCGTTAATCGTGACAACCCTCTCGGCAATGTAATTCCAACTGCCGCCTGCGCCGTACTCTGCGACCGCGCGCAGCTTCAATTTCTGCTGGCTGCTCTCGTTCATCAACTCGCACTCGTCGAAGTTGATGACGACCACGTTTTCGCTTTCGTTGCTGACTTCAGTTGTTATCGTAGTATAACTATCCGAAACACTCCAAACGCCGCGAGCCGTTATGGCAACTCCGTGATGCTCAACGCGCAGCGTATCATCTTTAATTGTGGTCGAAGAAATTGTTGCGCCGTCCTGCGGCAGTGGCGCAAGATCGCCGCCGTCCGGCGGACAAGCAGTGAGCAACAGGCAGCAAACAGCGATGAGAAGTGCGCTGGCTGTTCTTCTTATCTTCAAAGATACCTCTTGTGCGGGACGGATCACTTAGAGCAGACGATAACGGAACAAGAGGGTTCACGCAAAGGCGCAAAGAACAGAAAAACCAGAGAGAGCAAAGAAGCACTCAATCCCGTTGCGATCTTTCGTATTTATTATCTTGCGCCTTTGCGCGAAACCGCCGCTTGTCGCATCAATCTCGTTTAGTTTTAATAGGTTTTCATCAAACTACATCTTACGCTTTTCACATCTTGCCCGCGCGGATGTGGCCTGTGATGTAGGTGAAGCGCGCATCGCCCTCGCTCATGCCGTCTCTGAACCAATCTTCGACGATGTTCGCCTGCTGCTCTACGTTGTAATCCGCCCACGGCCCGCCCGCTTCGTAATCATAAGCGCGGTTTCTGTCGCCATGATCTATGATCGCTTTGCCTTGCGCGAACATGGATTCGAGCATGTAGGACCAGTAAAACTTACTGTGATGCCCCTGCCAGACGTGCGTCAGCTCATGTATCAGAGTGTTCCTGAAGTTCGGCGCGTCCGCTCCGTCTGCGAAGGCTATGGGGCCAAAATAGATTGTGTAGCGCGTGAGCGAGCGGAAGAAAGAGAAGACTGCGCCCCCCGCCATCGTCACAGCGACACCTGTATTTCCCGGCAAGTAATAATCCGCGATGCGAATCTTCTGGTACGGCAGCTCGTTGCCAAAGACCTGTCGAGCCAATGCTTCCTCCGCCTGGTTGAGGAGACGTGTTTGCATCTTCCTTCCTCCTGTTTTAAGAGAAGTTCAGTTCGAGATTTTGAAAGCTTAAGGTCAGTCTCAACTATTGACGCGCGCCGCTTCAAGCAAGAGTTCGACAAGCTCTTCGCGCGTCAGCGCAATCTTGCCCGCGCCGTTGCTTTGCGCTCTGGGCGTTGGGAGTGCGGCCTGTCTTTCTCCTGTCGGACAGGAGATTTTTGTTTCGTGCAGGTAGCCGCAAGCCTGACAACGCGCACTTTCGCCCAGATAGCCTGCGGCCTCGCGCACGTTGATTAATTTTTCAATCGCATCCGCCGGAAGATTTTTTGAGCCGCCGAGTATGCGTGAGAGAATCGCTATCTTCGCGGTGTGCTCTAAAGTTTCGAGGCGATCAAAAGCCTGCCAGAGGTCTGCGCCGTAAGCCACCGCGCCGTGATTCGCCATCAGGAGCGCGTTGTGATGCTTCACCAGAGGGCGCATCGCTTCCGTCAATTCATCTGTCGAAGGCGTCCCGTATGCCGCGAGCGGGACGCAGCCGAGCGTCAGTATGACTTCAGAGAGGATTGGCTGGTCTATCGCAAGGCCCGCGACGGCGAAGGCTGTGCCATGCGGCGGGTGCGCATGACAGACTGCGCGCACGTCCTCGCGCTCACGATAAATCAAGAGGTGCATGGCAAGCTCGCTCGACGCGCGTTTGTCGCTGAGCGGCTTGCCCTGCATATCCGTGACCGCGCAACTCTCTTCCGTCATGCGCCCCTTGCAGGTCATCGTCGGCGTGGCAACGATGCGCCCGTCATCAAGACGCACGCTCACGTTGCCGTCAGAAGAGACAACGTAACTGCGTTCATACAATAACTGTCCGACGCGCACTATCTCGCGCCGCGCGGTCTGTTCGTCCATTTAACGATCACTGAGACGGGTCATTAACTCCTCATCAAAAACAGCTTCGACGAAGCCGTGAACCGGCACGGGCTTGCCGCCGCTACGGAAGGGAGTGAACTTGATCTGCTCGACGGCTTTCACGGCTGCCTCTCTGAGTTTGCCTGCGTCGGGCGAGTTCGGATCAATCCACACCACGTTGCCGCCAACCGGCAGGCAATCGCCGCACATGACGCGCTTAGAGAGCGGAGTGATTTCAGAGATAGCGCCGTCTGCATCGAATTTGAAGCTCAACTGCATAACACACTGCCTGTACTTCTTGACGCTCGCCTTCGTGTACAACACGCCTTCCGGGTAGAGTATCTTTACGTCCTCAAACTTTCCGCCTGCTTGATAAGCAATGTTCTCATCAATCAGGTTTGTCGAGAGAACGTGCATCTCCGGCAACTCTGTCAGATTGTCCTGACTAACTTGACTCTGTAGGACATCCTTCGTGTTGTCCGCATCCTCGCGCGACGAGTCGTAGTTTCGATACCTGTCATGGCAGTGTTTCTGTCTCGTACTGACAAGCACAGTTCTGTAATTATTCGGAGTCGGAGTTCCGGTTCTAAAAATGTTTCCTGATGCGACGCCGAAAGTTAAGGTCAAGAGGAACGGCAGAACTCTTTTCAGAAAGCATGTCATCATAACTTTTACTCCTTGCTTTACAACTTATGTTCTTCGCGCTGCGCAATCTCTTCATAAGGGAGAATGCTGCGCGGGTTGGTGATGCAGGTAATCTGCGGACGCGCGAGGAAGTATGACAGACTCTCAAGCGAAATCGTCAGGTCAACCGTCTTCACCTTCACGCCGAGACGCGCATGAAGACGCGCGGGAGCGAAATTCAGCACAGCCTTGATCCCTGCGGACATCACCTGATTCAAAACTTTCTGCGCCACGCGCGCAGGCACGGCGATGACGGCCACATCTATCTCTAAATCATGCACGACGCGCGCAATCTTCTTCACATCATGGACCACAATTTCTGCGCGGCCTGTGCGCTGCCCGATTTTCTTCCGGTCGTTATCAAAGAGAGCGACGACTGTAAAGTTCGATTGCGTGAACCCGTTATAGTTCGCCAGCGCAGTTCCCAAATTCCCTGCTCCGACGATGCCGACGCGATGCGCCGAATCTAAGCCGAGAATCTTTGTGATGTGGTCGCGCAAATCTTCCACGAAATAACCCACGCCGCGCACGCCGAACTCGCCGAAGTAGGCGAGGTCTTTTCTGATCTGCGCCGAGTTGAGATTAAACTGGTCGGCGAGCGCCTGCGAAGAGATGGTCTTGATTCCGGCTGCCGCGAGCAGATTCAGGCAGCGCAGGTAAACGCTCAAGCGGTTCGTCGTCAGCTCTGAGATTTTTTCCGATTTCATCTTGCTTCCCTTTTTCCGAAGGGAGAGTGGCTTCAGTATAGCTCCAATGTGGCGTCTGCGGAAAGACTCGCGCGCCCTTCAGCCTCTCGGCCAGAACTTGATGATGCACGCTCCCGCAATGGCTATGATGCCGCCGATGAGATCAAATTTGTCTGGCGTTTTTCGCTCAATCAGGTAGCCCCACAGAAGCGAGAGAAAGATGAAGATGCCGCCGTAAGCAGCATAGACGCGGCTGAAATTCTCCGGCTGCACAGTCTGCGTCAAGGCGTAAACGATGAGCGCGGCCACGCCGATGAGCGCAAGCAAAGGGTTCGCGTGCTCGCGCGCTACTTTCCAGAACAGGTACACCCCCAACAGTTCAAACAGAGCCGCAACGCCAAGAAAGAGTAGAAAGAAACCGCTCTTCACAATATTCATCTCGCCCCGTCTCCATTCTATTTGACGAAAATCAGAGCCATAGCATTTCGCCATAATATGTGAACGTTTAGAGGCGGTCTGTGACCGCCGACTCAACTTGTCGCGGCGGGCAAGCCCGCCTCTAAACGCAGGTTATTTTGATCGCATTCAATCACCAGCCATCATATTCTCTTTCGTTATCAGCGAAAGTCACACGCAGTTGCCGAACCCATCTGTATCAACTACAATTCAAGGCGAACAGGCGAAGGACGCTCCCGAAATTCTCTTCTTCGGAAAATTCTATCGAACCAAATAATGATCGCACATTTAAACGGCACACTGCTTTTCAAACAGGCGACTTCAGTGATTCTGGATGTGGGCGGCGTCGGCTACGAGGTGACGATTCCGCTCTCGACCTTTTACGATCTGGAAGAGACGGGCGCAAGCGTCAGGCTCAGAATCTACACGCACGTCAGAGAAGACGCGCTGCAACTCTACGGCTTCAAGACGGCGCGCGAGCGCGAACTCTTTCAGCAACTTATCTCCGTGAGCGGCATCGGCCCGAAGCTCGGCATCACCATGCTCTCAGGCATGAGCGCGGACGAGATCATCGCCTCGATTCGCACTAACAATCTCGCCCGCCTGACTTCGATTCCCGGCGTCGGCAAGAAGACGGCAGAGCGTCTGGTCATCGAGCTGCGCGACAAGATGGCCGCGCTCTCTTCGCCCGCGCTCGAAGAAGAGTTTGCGGCGCAAACAGGCGCAGCCGCAACGGAAGACGCCATGCGCGATGATGCGCTCTCCGCGCTGCTCAACTTCGGCTATCAAAAAGCGGCGGCGGAGAAAGCCATCACGGCAGCGATTCAAGAGGGCGGCGAGCTTTCCGTTGAAGTCATTTTGCGTAGAGCCTTACGCCTTCTTGCCAGAGGATGAGAAGAAAAGTATGAATGATGAATGAAAGGCAAAATGCTTTTTATTCATCATTCATCGTTCCGAGTTCATCATTTAATTTATGTCTGACGAATTTGTTCCATCCGAAACGCGCGATGCGACGATGATGGATGAAGAGCAACAGTTTGAGTTGTCTCTGCGCCCGACGCGTCTTGCCGAATACATCGGGCAGCGTCACGCGACGGACAACCTGCGCATCTTCATCAAGGCCGCGATGCGTCGCCGCGAAGCTCTGGACCATGTGTTGCTCACAGGCCCGCCGGGTCTGGGCAAGACCACGCTCGCGCACATCGTTGCCAATGAAATGAGCGCGGAGATGCGCTCAACCGCAGGGCCTGTGATAGAGAAGAGCGGCGACCTCGCTGCGCTCCTGACAAACTTGCAGGAAGGCGATGTGCTCTTTATTGACGAGATTCATCGCTTGAATCCTGCTATCGAAGAAGTGCTCTATCCGGCGATGGAAGATTACCAGCTAGACATCATGATCGGTCAGGGCACGGCTGCGCGTTCCATCAAATTAGACCTTCCGAAATTTACACTGGTTGGAGCGACAACGCGCGCAGGTCTGATCACTGCCCCTTTGCGCGGACGCTTCGGCATCGTTTTTCATCTGGACTTCTACAATTACGAAGACCTTGAAGTTATAGCGAAGCGTTCCGCGGACATTCTCGGCGTGGAGATTGACGAAGGCGGAGCGCGCGAGATTGCGCGCCGCGCTCGTGGCACACCGCGCATCGTCAACCGTCTCCTGCGTCGCGTGCGCGATTACGCAGAAGTTGATTACGACGGGCGTATCACGCGTGATGTCGCAAACGATGCTCTCAATCGCATGGAGGTTGACACCTACGGGTTGGACGAAGTTGACCGCAAGCTGCTCCTGACGATTATCGAAAAGTTTAGCGGCGGGCCGGTCGGATTGGGCACAATCTCCGCTTCGATTAATGAAGAGAAAGATTCCATAGAAGAGATCATAGAGCCTTACCTGATTCAGATAGGCTTCTTGAATCGCACGCCGCGCGGGCGCATGGCGACGCGGCTCGCTTACGAACATTTCGGACTGCGGCTCGACAATGCGCCTCCAAACAGGCAGGGGCTATTCGATAATCTTGATAAAGAGTAATAACGCGAAGAAGCGGGGGCAAGCCCCTCTTCCTAACTGCGCTATGTGGAGTTGAAAGATTCAATTCAAACAGGCTCTCAAGCTCAGTTGAAGGATTCAACTCTAAAAGTCTCAAAGGTCAGGAAGGCGGGCTTGCCCCCGCTTCTTCAATAGGATTTTTTTTGCAGGGCCATGAAATTAAGACCTCGCTCAATCCTTTGCTTCTTCTCCCTCATCTCAATTTTTGTCTGCCTGCCTGAAGTAGCTTTAGCGCAGAAGAGTCGAACACAAGCTGCACAGAAGAAACAGAGCCGCGAAGAGACGCGCCGCGCAAAGGCCATCGCCCTGATTGCAGAGACGGCGGAGCGTGCGCGCTCATTCGATGATCTCTTTTACCGCGCGCGTGTGCAGGCTCTTGCAGCAGATGCGCTCTGGCCGTATGACAGGGAGAACGCTCGCGCAATCTTCCGGCGCGCGTGGGACGCGGCGACTGCGTGGGACAAGGCGGAACAGGAAGAGGCCGCGCGAGAAGATGCTTCGAGTTCGGAATCAAATTCAGATTCAAATTCAACTCTAAAGCAGACGGCTTTAGCTTTCACGGAAGCGCGTGATGAAGTGTTGGCGAAAGCTGCCGGGCGTGACGCTCAGTTAGTCAGGATTTTTTTGCGCGAGATGCTGGCGGATAAAGCGTATAAGGTTGATGAGAAGAATGCTGGCGAGAATGTAGAGACGGGTCAAACTGCGAAACGCTCGCCGTGGGGCGAATTGAGTGAAGGTGGAAGACGGCGGCTCGCGCTCGCTTACGAAATGATGTATCAGGGAAATCCTGAGCGCGCCGCAGAGATTGCCGCGCCTGCTATCGGCGAAGGGATGAGCGGAGAGTTAATCGTCTTCCTGCTACAGCTTCGCACGCAGAACGCTGCGGCTTTTGCCGGACTCTATGCGAGGCTGTTGGAAAAGGCAGGGGCGCAGGCTTTGATTTCAGTCAACGAAATTCTTCTGCTCTCGACTCCAATCGTCTCGCCTGACCTGCTCGTCGTCATGGATGCAAGCGGCGGCTTGCAGTTTCGCCCTGTCAGCTACAATCGCTTTGCCCTGAGCGATACACGCGCCCACACCTCCGTCGAGAAAGATGTGCGCGGAGCTTTCTTTCAACTTGCCGCGACAACGCTCCTGCGTTCTCCTTCGTCACGCGACGGCAACGCCACGACGGAAGCAGTTGCGCTCTACTTCGCTATCGGTCGCCTGCTTCCCTTCTTCGAGCGCGAGGCCGCGCAGTTTGCGCCTGAGCTGCGCGCGCGCCTGTCAACACTTTCGAGTGAGATCGAAGCGAACCGTCTTGAACAGGTCACGGCGCAGCAGAGCATCCAACGTTTGACGCCGCTCAATCAGACGGACCCGCTCGGCTCCTGGATTGCCGGACTTGATCGCGCGCAGAATGAAGGTGAGCGCGAGCGCATCTTGATTCAGATTGTGATGGCGGCTGCGAGACAAAGATTGTGGGATCGTGCGCGCGAGTTTGCAGATAAGCTGGAAGACCTGAACGCGCGCCAGTCCGCGCTCTCTTTCATCACGGCGAGCCGGATTGCCGACATCTCTAACGCTTACGAGAAAGACAGCGAAGAAGATTTCGAGGGCTTCGCCAAGTTTGTGAGGACGGCGGATGTGCCGCCTGTCACTAAAGCTCTGGGCTACGCGCAGACCGCTATGATTGCATCGCGCACGGGCGCGGCTAAACGCGCGTTGGAGTTGCTCGATATGGCTGAGCGCGAGGCTGCGCGCACACAGGCGGGAACGGAGCAGCGCGCGTCTGCGTATGCGCTCATCATGGCGACGGCGGCGCACGTTGATAAAAATCGCGCGTGGGAATTTCTGGCAGAGCTTGTGCGCGCGGCTAACGCTCTTGAAGATTTTCATGGCGACGAGATTGCGCTCGAAATCCAGATTGGCGACAGCGCGACTGATGAGAGCGCGACGACCGTCCGCATCGAGCCGAAGGCGTTTCATCTCGACGAGATTTTTGCGACAATGGCCCAAATAGATTTTGATCGCGCCCTCGCAGAAGCGCGCGCTCTCGGTAAGGATGTGCCGCGCTCTCTGGCCTCGCTCGCCGTCGCGCGCACTGCGTTGGAAGGGAAAACTGTCCGTAGTCAGTAGTCCGTTGTCCGTTGTTTTGAGTCTCAGGGATGTTGAATGTTTCATCTTCAGTATTCATCTCAGCAAACACGAACAACTGACTACGGACCACGGACCACGGACAATCTTTAGCTATGCGTCGTCTCGCATCTTTCACACGTCATTCATTCGGAGTGCGCAATCGCGCGCCGTGGGGCACAATTTTTTCTCACACGATTCATCAATTTCACGAGAACGATCTCTTTACGTCAGCCGCAGCAATGAGCTACTTCGGATTGCTGACGCTCTTTCCCGCTCTGCTCCTGATGCTCACGCTGAGCAACTGGATTGCGGCGGGCACGGACATGCTCACGCAAATCCTGCAAGTCTATCCGGGGTCAGGAAAGTTTTTGCGCGAGACGATTAAAGAGCTTTCGGATTTAAGCACGGGCGTTATCATCACCTGCATCGCGGTCACGCTGTGGGCAGGCTCCTGGGTCTTCTCCGTGATTGAGCGCGCGCTTAATCGAATCTGGGGGACGACCTCGCGCGCGTTCCTGCACGGTCGCGCGCTCACGCTCGGCATGATTGGCATTGTCGGCCTCCTGCTTTCAGCTTCCGTCGTAGCTACTTCCATAATCGTCACGCTGCAACAGATGGCCGGACGTTTGTCGCCGAAACAACTTGAGCACTACACACTGCTGGCTTCGGTCGGCTCGGCTTTCTGGCAACTCATCTTTGCGCTCATCAGCATACTCGTCACCATCTCGGTCTTCGTCATCGTCTATCGCTTTATGCCGAACGCGCGCGTGACGCTGCGCGACACGTTGCCCGGCGCAGTGCTCGGCGGCTTGCTGTGGGAATCAAGCAAATATATTTTCGCGTGGAGCCTGCACTATTTTCACTACGATCAGATTTACGGTTCGGTCGGCGCGGTCGTCGCAGTGCTCACATGGGGCTACGTCTCAAGCCTCATCCTCCTCTTCGGCGCGCAACTCACAAACGTCTTCCATAACGAACATCCTGCGGAACCCATCAAAGCGTCCTCTGTGAACGCAGCAGCAACGTCAACGCCGGTCCCTTAAAAAGAGAAGTCAGCCACATTAAATCTAACGAGCAAGAGTCAATGCGGGAGAGCAACTTCCGCATCATAATCTTTCCTCAATCTGCTTCTATTGCGGTTTGCAATTGGATGTAGCTTGTGCGGTAACGAACATGAGGGTTCACGCAAAGGCGCAAAGAAAAGAAAGACAAAAGGCGTTGAATGCTTCTTTAGTTCTTCTGTTCTTTGCGCCTCCAGCGTGAACCCTCAATCCTCAT
>JBAWGU010000174.1:0-4009 GCA_049593215.1 Pyrinomonadaceae bacterium | reverse complement strand
TCAAACTTAGCGGTTGAAGCCTTATCACGCAACAGGTTTATTGCACTGTAGCTCAAGGCTTGGAAACTCTTGCGTAATATATTTCTCAATAAATGCTTCCAACTTTGAGCGCCGGGTCCCACTATGTTTATGGCTATTGTTATAAAGAGCAGCACATGATTTAGAACAAAAGACATTACACTTGGTTTGCCTGATTTGGGCCGGAGTTTTTCGGATAGATTTTTGACATTGGGCACAGGGAAACTCTGTTCCTTTCTCTTGATAACCGTACCGGCAAGAAGGCGAACAAAAGAAGTTCCATCCGTTTTTAACAGACTCATTGTATCGGCCATTTGATTTTATTATCTGATTGCCGCAGCTTTTACACTTAACGACTTTCATAGTCAGGAGTGTAATACAGTTTAAGAGAAAAACAATATTTTGCGGTCGGGCTTCTCCCTTTTATCACTATCTATGATTGAATCGTTGCCGGAATTACGCGTTATAAATCAGCAGCTTTTATTTTCATTATCCGAAGATGCGGTAAAGCTTTGAAGGAGGAAGATGAGAGATGGGAATGTTTAAAGTTTCGCCAACCGTTAATTCGCGCAACCAGCGATTGAGCACCACCTGTTGGCTGACCTGTTTACAGATGATGTTTGAATGGAAGGGCAAAGATTCCTCCGAAGATACGATTCTATCTAAGATGGACGCTTCGCCGCATCTCTACCCTTACTACATGAGAGACGCAGGCATCGCGCCCGGAGAGTGTAAAGAGACGGCGAAAATGCTGGGGCTGCGCTGGTCCGGCGATGGCGAGATTTCTGCGGATATACTGCACGACTTAATGGCGAAACGCGGCCCCATCTGGATCGCAGGGATTTGGCGCAGAGGCTATTCGCATGTGATGGTAGTGACGGGTGTCAACAAAGAGACCGGAGCAATAAGATACATAGACCCCTGGGAGAACTACAGCCTCAGCGACAGTCCCGGCACGGTCACATGGTTGAACAATCGCGGAGACGTATGGAAAAGCTGCGATGCCAGCGTGATGTACTGGCTCTAGTCTCAACAGCCATGCCTTCCGCACGGCTCGCAACTTCGTTTCGGAGCCGTCCGCTCATCAAGGTAAGTTGCAAGCGGAAGTAGCGCGCTCATCCTGACGCGCTGTTTTTTCATTAACATCCCGCGCACGCGCTAATTATCTTCATCGCGGTTTTCTCACGGTCTTTATGTTGGCAACCTAATCAGATAGTCTCTGTAGCAGCCTACCCTCTCGCCTTCGCCGTGAACGCTCAATGAAATCTCAAACGGAGGGAGGGTAGGTTACAAAATGGGCGTAATTTGTGACGCCCGTTAGTATATCTAATAGTAGTTGGGCGTCTTCTAGTTATCTTGAGACATATATGAAGTAACTTGCTTATTGACTTACTTTGCCAAATAATTCTGGCGTTCTTACGTATTTCTTTTGTGAGGAGATTAAATATGCGTGTTTCAATAGAAGAAGTTGGTGCGTTACTCGTGAAATGGCAAAAGTCAGAACAACCTGTCTCTGTGCTGTTCTTTAGTGAAGCTGAAAACTGGCAACGCTCGGGTAAAGTTGTAGTCGTGAGATTTGGTGAGCTTGAAATTTCCTGGGATGATGGGGGTTCTCAAGACATAAAATATTCTCCAGCAATGCACACTATTTCAGAAGACGGACAATCTCTACACATTACATTTTCTTCAGGCGATGGCTTTAACATATTTGAGAATCAGTCTTAAAATCTTTCTCATCAGCGACGCACCATTTTAAAGCCGCCACCCAACAACTCAGTCAACAGGAACGCTAGTTAGCCTCACTCTTATCAGGAATTTGGATAATGTTGGTATTTGTGTATGCGCCCGATTATTCGGGCGTTAAGCGCTTATATGGGCAATTTGTTCGCAAATTCGCGTTGGTTTCGTGCCCTTTCAAGGGAAGTCGTCGGATGTTTCGTCCAGAATGCGGTCAGGAATAAGGCTGCGATTATCCCTCCAGAGAAAATTTTCTGCCCTCGTGATGATATTTCACGCTCGATTTCGCGTTATTAGATGAAGGGATTAAAAAATGTTGGAGGCATATCCCATGAGTTCCGGAAAAAGCATTAGAGTCATTAAGAGAGAACAGCGCGAAAGTATGGCTGAAGGGTCGAAAACGGATGCACGCGGCAGTCAAGGCTTGCGGGATGCTACGCGGGAAATGGCCGGTAGTGTGTCGGCATGGGTGAAAGAGTTCAAAGAGCGTAGCAGGCACGATCCGCGCCGCGCCTTCGCCGGTCTGTTCGCTGAACCGGCGACAACGCTAAATTCGCTGTCATAAAGATCAGGGATTGATTATCGCAAGGAGTTAAAACGATGAAGAAGATTTTCCGCTCATTAGCAATTATCCTGCTGCTGGCAGTTGCGGCTTCAGCTCAGTCTGAGACGCAGAGAGAGCGGAGCGCATCACGTCGAGGCCATGAAGAGGCAAAGAAGAGTTTAATCAATATCAAGAGTATCAGGAAATATGACCCTCGCGTTTTGAGGCTTGGCCCCTCAACAACTTTTCTCAATAACGGTTTGAGCGTTGATGAGGTGTTAAGTGTTTTGGGCAAGCCCGCCGCCGTCTCGGAAGAGCAGGATGGTAAATTGAATCTTGCTACCTACATCTTTCCAAGAAGCGAGGGGCGCGTTCTCGTCGCAGAATTTGAGAATGGAGTCCTTGTACGCTCACGCACGGAAACTGCTGAAGAGCTTGCACAGAGCGAACAGACAGGAAGGTAATCCGCCAGCCTTGAAGGATTATTGACGGAAGAATTTTAAATATGAAGTCTGCCCGCGCCGCTCTTTATACATTCCTATCGCTATCAAATCTCTCTCTTTATTCTTTATTCAATTAGGTGTTGAGTCAGTTTGACAAACATTTCCAATCTTCTCCCCTGCTTCCCGTCATCTCCACGAAATGTTTTGCCTCAAAATCACACAAGCAATTAGACAAGAGTAAGATGGAAAGTATCTACACTGGAGTCCGGGAATCTTTGCAGCGCAGGCTCCGTTTGTGTTTACCTTAGCAACAGGAGAAAAAAGCCATGAGTAAGAGAAGCCAATACCTGACCAGCCGGAGGGATTTTCTCAAGAGTAGCTCAACTGCCATAGCTGCGGGATTGTTCGGCTTAGGACTTCGGGCCGAAGCCATGACGAATCATCGCGTTGCTGTGATTGATGAAGCTAATGTTCATAATATGCTGATCGTCGGACAGGAGACAGTTTTTCTTTCACACCTTCCGATGTTCGTGGCTCCAAACTTTGATTCTCCGCATCGCTATCAGGTTATCTTAGAGGCGTCGTTTACAAAGGCCGGAGCTAATCCGCAAGCGGTCTATGCCAACGACCGTAAAAGTAATCCCGCGACTAAGATTTATACTTTGAACCCGGATGAATTCATCCTGCCGGATATAAATTCGACTAACGCGCCTCTTAGTTCATTCACCGCGAATATCTTTCGCGGCCATTTTGAGAAACCGGGGAAGAGGATTCTTGTCAGAGGAGCTAATGTAAACATTAAGAACGTCGTTCACTTTCGAGAGTTCGATGCTCAGGCAGCGAGTCCTGCCCAACTGGAATACATTCTCTTCGGCAAAGGAAAGGAACTGTTCTTAGCGCATTTCATTACGAGGCCGCCGGACTTCGATCAAGTACTATCTGTGAGCGTGCTCGATCATAGTTTTACAGATCGGGAACTAGGCAAAGGGATGCGTCTTGTCTTTGAAAGGCCAAATTCTATCGCTCAGCGATTTACGGAAAAACAGGAAGCGGTCGGAGAGGTACGCGATGCTAACGCAGCAGCCAGCCCTTTGAAGGTCAGAGTCAAAGCAGGCTCGGAGTTCTACTTTGAAGAAGGAGAGCTTCGTGTGCCTGCGGTCTTTGGTCAGACCTCGGCTGAAAGAAAAGCCGGATTTAAATAGATCGCGGCTGGCAAAATCAGAATGAGATAAGCGCTCTTACACTCAAAACGGAATATCTAAAGGAC
>JBAWGU010000173.1:0-1938 GCA_049593215.1 Pyrinomonadaceae bacterium | reverse complement strand
GCGTTGCACGTGCGCGTTCCAGCGCCATCGTGCTCGCGCGCCCCATCATGCGTGTCACAAGTCGCGGGTCGAGCGCGCTCAACAAGATTCGTTTGTAAGATTGGTCGCCCGTGAAGGCCGCGAGCAGCGCGTTTGAAAGAAGCGCGCCGGGTCTCTGCAATTTGCGCTCGGAGCGGAGCACGGCGAAATAGACAGGCGCGAGCAGAGGATGCGGAAAGATGCGGTCATAGATTTCAAACAGCATCCGCCCGTAGATGTTGTCGCGCCCGAAGACGCGATTGCAGCGTCGCCAGAAATGTTTTTCAAAATCTCTCGCCGTGACGCCGTGATTGATGACGCAATCAACAGCGAGCCGCGCAGTCACGAGCGCAGACTCAACTCCGTTCTTCAAGTACCTCGAATCCGACGCATCGCCAATGATGACGAAACGCTCGCTGTAAGGCAGACGCGCTGCGCCGAGCGCGACGCGCGGGTGGCAATGGCAATCGAGTTTCCAATCAACTGGCAGATAGTCGCGCATGTATGAATCGCGCAGGAGTCTTTCCGTTGCGGCCACGTCAACATCCTGACCGATGGCTGTGATCGTCACATGCTCCCCCTTAGGGATGAGCGCGACGTAGCGTATGTCAGGTTGTTTAAGAACGAAGAAGTGAATCAGGTTGTGCAGCTTCTCTTTCTGAAACTCTTCAGGCACGCGCGCCTCAATCACGCAGGTCTTCCAGGTGGGCGGCGGCACGTAGCCGTAGAGCAGGCGTTGCGCCAACTGCGAATTGACGCCGAACGCGCCGACAACCAAGTCGTATTCGATGCGCTCATCGTCCGCTAGACGAACTGCTGGTCGTCGTTCGAGCGTCGCGGGCACATCAATGTCATGCACGTTCTGCGCGATGTGACGCGCGCCGAGTTTGATAGCTTGCTCCAAAAGGAATTGATCGAAGCTGCGCGCACCATCCGGGTTCTCCGTGCTGACCGGGCCTGCGCCGCGATAGACGCCGTAAATCTTCTTCGTCGGATCATTCTCCAAACGCGCCGAAGAGTTTTGATAATGAACGGCGTAGCCTTCTATCTCGTAGTGTATGACTTCGCGCGGGATAGTTGTGGTCGAGCGTTCAATCTCTTGTATGAGGTTGTGGCCGACCGCGCCCGCGCACATGTTGCATCCGGGCGCACCCTTCTTCGCAAAGCTCTTCCCGTCGTAGAGATCAACCGTGAGGCTCAAGCCCAGCGCACGCGCGCGGCGCAAAAGCTCTATGGCAAAGAAAGAGCCTGCTGGCCCCGCGCCCGCCACACAGACGCGGCTTCCGTTAGAGAGATAAGTCGGCTGCGACATAACGCGAACCCTCGCCAGCCTGTTGAGTGTTCCAGAATCAACTCAAGGAGTCGCGCCCTTAAAATGAAACGATTACAAGAGCGCATCTCGCTTGTTCGTCCGAATGGTCGGGATAATGCATCAAGGATAGGCGCGCATTCGAGCATGTGTCAACGCCAACGTCTGAATAGAAAGAGTCGACTCTAAGAAGTGTTAGAAATGATATGCGTCGTGAGCGTGAATAGATAGCTGCGCGCAGCATAACGCGCGTTTTTGACATACTATACTGGGCGCCGCGGTATAATCAGTAGTTAGGCTAACATATGTTACCCTGATTTTTGACTTAACATACAAAAGAGTAGGAATGATGGAGGAATTAGAAATGAGCGAAGACTTAACCGATGGGATTCCTAGCCAATCGGAGAGTTTGGCAACATCAGACCTTTTAGTTTCCCATAAAATTCTCCGGCTCGTCTTTATATTTTCTGTGGGTATGGCTACGCTTTGTTTGGTAGTTTCAGTGGCATGGCTTATATCATACCAATATACAATCTTGCATGAAGCTCACTCTATTATGGCGGCAGCGAGCGACACGTTTTACCCAGATTTTGTAATCAAGTCTCAAATGC
>JBAWGU010000172.1:0-5053 GCA_049593215.1 Pyrinomonadaceae bacterium | reverse complement strand
GAGCATCATCTCCTTTTGCCTTCTTCCGTGCCCTGAAGGACATGGCTAAATTCAGTTAGCCGCTCACGCGGCTGAGTTGAGCAGTTACTATTATTCTCCATCGCTACCTGGCACTTCAAACCAAACGGTCGCAAGCGGTGGCACGGTGAGGGGCGCGGAAAAAGGTTGACCATGCGAAGGCTGCTCTTCTGCTGTCACAGCCTCCTTGTTGCCGACGCCGCTCCCGCCGTATTCCTCCGCGTCCGTATTCAAAATCTCTCTGTACTCGCCAGCCCTCGGCAATCCGATTCGATAATCTTCTCTGACAACGGTTGAGAAGTTGCAGACGCAGACCATCTGCTCGCCTGTTGACGGTGCGATGCGTATGAAGGAGATGGTGTTGGCTGGCGCGTCGTTTGGGTCTATCCACTGGAAACCGGCTGGCTCCGAATCAGCTTCCCACAATGAAGGCGAGGCTGCGTAAAGCTTGTTCAAATCACGAACAAGATTGTGAACGCCTTTGTGATGAGGCTGCTCAAGCAAGTGCCAGTCTAAACTCTGTTCCTCGTTCCACTCGTGCCATTGTCCAAGCTCGCCTCCCATGAAGAGCAATTTCTTGCCGGGATGCGCCCACATATATGCGTAGAGGGCGCGCAGGTTGGCAAACTTCTGCCACTGGTCGCCGGGCATCTTGTTGAGCAGCGCCCCTTTGCCATGCACGACTTCATCATGCGAAAAGGGCAGGATGAAATGTTCGCTCCATGCGTAGATAAGACCGAAGGTGAGCGAGCCGTGATGGAAGTAGCGATAGATCGGGTCTTTCTGAAAATATTGAAGCGTGTCGTGCATCCAGCCCATGTTCCACTTGAAATCGAAACCGAGTCCGCCGCTTGAAGTCGGATGACTGACGCCGGGCCAAGCCGTTGACTCTTCCGCAATCATAACTGCGCCCGTCCCTCGCGCGTGAACCGCATCGTTAATCTCGCGCAGCAGAGAGATGGCCGCGAGGTTTTCTCTGCCGCCGTACTCGTTGGGAATCCATTGCCCTTCCGAGCGGCTGTAATCCAGATAGAGCATGGAGGCGACGGCATCAACTCTCAGCGCGTCAATGTGAAACTCTTCAATCCAGTAGAGCGCGTTGGCGAGCAGAAAGTTTCGCACCTCGTTGCGGTCGTAGTTGAAAATGTACGTGCCCCAATCAGGATGCTCGCCTTTGCGCGGGTCAAGGTGTTCGTAGAGCGCAGAACCATCGAAGCGACCTAAAGCAAAAGCGTCTTTCGGAAAATGCGCGGGGACCCAATCCATGATGACGCCTATGCCTCTTTGATGAAGATAATCAACGAGGTAACGAAAGTCATCGGGCGTGCCATAGCGCGAAGACGGAGCGTAGTAAGCGGAGACTTGATAGCCCCATGAGCCGCCATACGGATGCTCTTTCAAAGGCAGAAACTCGACGTGCGTGAATCCCATCTCTTCGATGTAATCAGCGAGCACGGGCGCAATCTCTCTGTAGGTGAGCGGGCGATTCCCGTCTTCCGCGACGCGACGCCATGAGCCTAAATGCGCTTCGTAAATCGCAACCGGGCGCTGCCAGTGCTTCTCTTTCGCGCGCCGCTCAATCCATTCCTGGTCCTTAAATTCGTACTTCGATTTGTAAACGATGGATGAGGTCGCGGGCGGGACTTCCGTATAAAAAGCGTAAGGGTCAGCTTTGAGAAACGGCAGCCAGCCGCGCGCGTGAATCTCGTACTTGTAAAGCTCGCCCGCCGAAAGGTCCGGGATGAAGAGTTCCCAGATGCCTGAGCCGCCGAGCTTGCGCATCTGATGAAGCCGCCCGTCCCAACTGTTGAAATTGCCAACCACGCTCACGCCCTGCGCCGTCGGCGCCCACACGGCAAACGACACGCCTCTCACTTCACCGTAGTCTCTCAAGTGCGCGCCGAGCTTTTGATAGACGCGCTCGTGCTTGCCCTCGTTGAAAAGATAGGTGTCGAAATCGCCGAGCGTCGGAAGGTACGCATAAGAATCGCGCTGTGTGAAGACGCTGCCGTTCGGATAGATGACTTCGAGTTTGTACGCGAAGACTTCATTGCGATCACGAACGAGCAGTTCAAACAAACCTGCCGGATGCGCTTTGACCATCGGGCGCGATTCAGAATTTTCAATCAAGAGATTGATGCTCAGAGCATCCGGCCTGAACGCACGCACGATGACGCCATGCGGGGTCGGGTGCGCTCCGAGAACCGAGTGCGGGTCGTAATGCGTGAGCGTTAAGAGATGCTCTAACTCGGCCATGTTGACCGTCGGGTAGCTTATCTCCGGCGCGCTTACTGCTTGAGCTTTATCTTCATCAGTCGTGCTTGCGCTCTGTTTTCGTTTCTTGACAGAAGCTTTCGACGAAGTTTTTGAAGAAGCTTTTTTTGTTGTAGCTTTCGACGCACGTTTTGTTGTTTTCGGTTTCTCTAAACTCTTATCTTCCGCGCCCGACGCTTCAGATGCTTTCGCACTCTTGCGGCCTTTCGTCGCGGGCTTCTTCGCGCTCTTCTCATTTGCCGGTTTCTTTGTCATTGGAGCGTAGCCTCCGCTTTGGAAGCTTCCCGTTCGTCTTCGATTTCAAGCGGCGTCGCTTGCAGCAGGCCCGGCGCAAGATTGAGCAAACTATTCAACTCGCGCATCTCGTCCATCACAGGCAAACCTTCTTCATGCAGCGCGCGATAGACAATCTCCTGCGCCTGCTCAAGACTCGCATCGAGGCCGAGCTTCTTCGTCAGCTTGATGAGCGTGAGCGCGTTCTGCAAATTCTCTTCCGTCGGATGCGCGACTGTAAAGCGGACTGTGCGCGCCATCATCTCTTCAAAAATTTTACGCACGGCAGAGCGGTCAATGCGATAGCCATGCGCTGTGGCTTCGCTCGCAATCTTGAGAGCTTTCTGATACGCGGCAGGATCGTGGCTCTGTTGATGGCTGCGAATTGCCTCTTCAAATTGCCTGCCCATCGTAAACTCTGCCGCCGCTCTCAACTCATCCGGCAGCTTGAACCCTGCCTCTTGCAGCATCTCTATGTTGCGCCGGTTGTCTTCATAAAGATTCTTATAGCCTTCGGCGAAACGCTCAATCATTCTGCCAAAGACAATCTCCGAGACGCGACGACGCCCGCCTGAGAGCAGATGTTCAAGACTAAACTCCGCAGGGCCAAACTCTTCCTGCGCGAGACGCAGGATGGCGGGAAGCGAGCCTGTGCGAAAATTGGTCCAGAGTTTTTCCGTTGACTCTTTGAAAGCCTCTTCGCCGGGGAAAGGTTTGAGCGCGCAATAGAAATCAACGTCACCAAAGTGCATCGAAGCGCCCGCGTAATCAAACTGTCTGCCTGTTGCGATTGATTCGAGCTTGACGTGCCCTGTCGCCAGCGTCAGACGCCCCAAGTGCTGACGCTGAAACTCTATGCCGCGATAGTTGTAGCCAGCAATCTCTCCATCTTTCGCTTGATTGTTGACCAGACTCGTTATCGCCAGATGCGCCGCGACACGCTGAGGCGAGACAGCCGAAGCTTCCGCAATTTTGCGGAAGATGTCCGCGCCGTTTCCATACTTTGCGATGTTGCTCTTGGCTTCGGAAAGTATTTCAAGAAAATGCTCGCGTTGAGGATTGATGCCAAGCTCTTTCATCAAATCCATCGTGCGAGCCGCATATTTCAAGACCTGCACGGTCTCAATTCCTGAGATGTCCGCGAAGAACCAGCCGCAACTCGTGTACATTGTCATCGCGTTGCGTTGAAGCTCAAGCAAGGTGAGCGCGCGTACCTGTTCGTTTGAAGACAAATCTCTCTTAGCGAAGCGGCGCAAAAAATCTTCACGCGAACGGCTGCGATCAACAATCAACTCTATGTAAGCGTCGCGCGCCTCCCACGGGTCAAGGAAAATTTCGCCAGCAAGGTCTTCAAACTCGTCCGCCGCCCTCTCACGCAAAAAATCCAGAGCCTCACGCAAGGGAGCGCGCCATCTTTGATTCCAACCCTCCTTCGCTCCGGTCTGGCAACCGCAATCACGCTGCCAACGCCCGACGCCATGAGCGCAACTCCATGATGTGCCTTCACCGTCCGGCCCTTTCCTGATTTCAACTTCCATCTGCGGCGGATAGTGGTCCAGAAACTCTCCGTAGTTCGTCACCCACAACCCGCGACTCTGCGCTTCGACTTCGAGCGCGTAGGCGAGACAACGATCACCGAAACGAAAATGATGGCCGTAAGATTCGCCGTCAGTCGCAACACTAACAATCTGTCCGCGCCCCGTCGCCGCGCGCTCGAAGCGATCTACGAGAGCCTGACTCGAAGCCAGCGCGCCCTCAAAGGCAATCGCGCGCGCCGTTGGGCCATCGTAGAAGAGAACGGAGATCGAGCGGCCAGAGCCGTCACGGTGAAAATATTTGTAAGCGAGCGTCGTATCAATCGTGCCGTCTGAAACGCTCACCCAATCTTTATCATCAAGCGCACGCACGCGCTCGGCCTGAGACGGCGCGAGGATGACGTAACGCAGTCCTTCATCAATCAAGAGCGAGAGCGTCTCGTCGTCGCAGGCGGTCTCAGGCAGCCAGAGCGATTCCGCCTGTCGTCCGAAACGATAATGAAAATCCTGCAAGCCCCAGCGCACCTGCGTCTGCTGGTCCCTTTTATTTAAGAGCGGAAGGATGGCATGGTTGTAAGCCTGCGCGATGGCGTTACCGTGTCCGCCGCGCCTGCGTATGCTCTCCCAATCGGCTTCTAAAATGGTGAGATAGTCTGCCCGGTGATGACGCTCCATCCATGAGAGAAGCGTCGGGCCGAAGTTGAAATTAATGTTGGTGTAATTGTTGATGATGCGTTCGACGCGCCCGTAAGAATCAACGATGCGCGCGTAAGCGTTCGGGCGATAGCATTCGCTATGCACGCGCTCGTTCCAATCATGGAAGGGATGCGCGCTCGGCTCTCTGTCAACAATCTCCGTCCAGGGATTCTCCCTCGGCGGCTGGTAGAAATGGCCGTGTATGACTAGGGCTGTGGTCATCAGAAGTTTTGATTAAAGTATAACGCTTCAACAAT
>JBAWGU010000171.1:0-9329 GCA_049593215.1 Pyrinomonadaceae bacterium | reverse complement strand
TTCGCAGCCTGCGCGCCCGTCTCCGCGCCCGATTGATCCGGCTGCGCAGGCTGCGTCGGCGCAGAGAGGTTGACGCCCGCGCCCAGAAACGGGACGACCTGCCCGCGCTTGAAAGCCCTCGCGATCATGCCGTATGGCGGCTCAAGATTATCAGTGACAGGCGTGGACATGCTTGCTCCTTCTAACAGTCAATCGTGAATCGTGAACCGTAAATCGTGAATAGAAGAACTGCTTTTCTCTTGTTACGATTTACTATTTACGATTCACGATTCAAGGCGTTTTCTCCTCCTGAATTACAGACTTGCTGGCGAGAGCATTTGCTTCTTCGATGAGTTCGTTAATCGAGCCGCACTCTGTGCAGGTGAAGATACGCGCTGTCATATCGTTGCTTGAGGTGACGATGCTTCTGCCGTCGGAGCTAAACTTCGCGGTGTTGACGTTGCCTTTGTGGCCGACCAATTCTGCGAGGAGTTTGCCGTTGCCTGCGTTCCAGAGCCGCGCCGTTTTGTCATCGCTCGCCGTCACGACAAACTGCCCGTCAAGACTGAACTCGGCATAATTGACCGTGCCTCTGTGGCCTTTGAGCACGACGCTCTCGCCCGTCTCAACATTCCACACGCGCGCAGTTTTGTCTTTGCTCGCGGTGACGACGAATCGTCCGTCGCGGCTAAAGACTGCGCTCTGCACGCCTCTGAAGTGGCCGCGCAGTTCTTTGAAGAGTTTGCCCGTCGCCACTTCCCACACACGCGCTATCTTATCTTCGCCCTCAGAGACGACGTACTTGCCGTCAGGACTAAAGGCCACGCTGTTAATTTTGCCGTTGTGGGCTTCAATAGCTTCGTACTTTTGCGCTGCGGTGCCGGTGTCAAACACGAGCACGCGCCCGTTGCTTCCGATAGCAAGCGTCTTTGCATTTTCGCTAAAGGCCATGCAATCCGCTTCGCTCTGAGGCAGGTCCACTTCCCCAACCTTCTGCCCCGTCGCCACGTCCCACACCAGCACATGAAAATAATCATCACCTATATCATCAGGAGCGGGTTGGTTGAGGGCTTCAGCGACGAGCCGTTTGTCAGGGCTGAAGAGAATCTTTGTCGCCCCGCCCACGTAGTCGCTCACCTCTATCAACTTGCGCCCTGTGCCCGTTTCCCACACGCGCGTCGTATCCACATTGCTTGCGCTGCCGACATAACGCCCGTCGGGGCTGGAGGCTGCGTTCTCTCCATCAAGAATTTTGACGGGTTGGCTGCGCCCGCTTTCCGTCTGCCAGTCCCACTTCTGCACACTCTTGTACGCAAAGGTGTAGATAGACTTGCCGTCAGAACTCCACGTCGCGTTCATCAGGCTCCTCTCGCCTGTCAACGCCACACGCTCGTGCAGAACTTGCCCCTTGCTAATGTTCTCCGGCACGTCCCAGACCCGCGCTGTCTTATCCATGCCTGCCGTCAGGATAAGCTTGCCGTCTGAGCTGAACTTCGCGCTCGTGACTTTACCTTGATGCCCCACCAGTTCAGCCAGAATGTCTCCGGTTGTCGCGTCCCACAACTGCGCCCCTCTACCGGCAACCAGCACAAGTTTGCCGTCAGGACTGAATGACGCGCCCGTGATCGGGCGTATCTTACCTGTTAACTCAAACTTTTTAGCGATGGCCTCCTGTCCCTCAACGCTCGTCGTCGGCAATTCCCACACGCGCGCAGCGTAGGCTTCAGATGTGACGACAAATTTGCTATCAGGACTAAACGACGCGCTCAGCACAGGCGTCTTGTGTTGAGGCAGAATCGCGATCAGTTTGCCTGTCGTCGCATTCCATACTCTCGCAGTCCTATCTGCGCTCGCGGTGACGATGAGACTGCCGTCAGCGCTGAATGACGTGTCGAGAATGCGCCCCTTGTGGCCGGACAGTAAGAGCGGCTTGCGCCGCCCGCTCTCGGTCTGCCAATCCCATACGCGCGCATTATTATCCTGACTCCACGTGAGGACCAGCTTTCCATCCGGGCTGAAGGCTGCGCCTAACACAGGGTTGCGAAAAACGGGCTGATCGCCGGGGATGTCACGCACGTTGACACCCAGACTTGCGACGGGCTTGCCCGTTTCTGCGTTCCACACAATCGCAGTGCTATCGGCGCTCGCCGTAACTGCAAATCTGCCGTCACGACTAAACGCGATGCTTCTCACATCGCCTGTATGCGCGCTCTTGTCAGACCATGTGCGCCCGGTCAGGACATCTTTGATCGTGACGAGATTCTGTTTATCCGCGACCGCGACAAGCTGGCCGTCCGAACTGAATTCCTGAAAGTCTCCGTCAACGTGCGCGCTGGCGCTGATGGGCTGACCATTGCTCGCATTCCAGACGCGCGCCGTGTCGTCATAGCTGGTAGTGAGGACGGATTTGTTGTCTGGAAGAAAGATTGCGCTCTTCAAATTATTCTGATGGCCCGCGAGGACCAGAGGCTTGGTGCGCCACGTCTCAGGCTGCCAGTCCCACAAGCGCGCCGTGCCGTCAAAGCTGGCGGTCAGCAGAGCATCGCCTTTGCTGTTGAAGGCGAGGTTGTTGATTGGCCCTGTGTGTCCGCGCAAAACTGCGTAGAGCGCCTCTCGTTCAATCTCCCAGACGCGAACCGCGCCATCCGAACTCATCGTGATGACATATTTGCTATCAGGGCTGAAGGTTGCGCTCGTCACCTCTTCGGTCTCATCCCACAGCGTCGCTACATTTTCTCCGGCTTCTGTCTTCCCGGCGCGCGTTTCTTCGGTTTCTGTCCTCCACACGCGCGTCGTGCCTTCAGCATCTACTGTTGCCAGCAGTTTATTATCCGGGCTGAAGGCGACACTGGAGACGGCTCCCGTTTGGTCTTCAAGTTTTATCTTCAGCGTGGCGTCATCGCCTGTGCCGCGAGTGTTCCAGATACGCACCTGCCCGCCCTTGCTTCCAAGCGCGACCAAAGTATTGTCAGGACTGAACGCGGCACTGTTAATTTCTTCGTTTGTACTCACATATCCGGCGTCAAATGACACGCCTTGCCCGGTTTTTACTTCCCACACCTGCGCGCGCGCGGCGAATATTTCCAGAGCAAACGCGCCATCCGAACTTAACCAGGTATGCTCAGCCGTGCTCCTGAAAACCATACGTTTTGCCGGACGATACTCTTCAATCACGTCTGAGCCTTTCGTCCACACCTTCACGGTCTCATCATTCTTCGCCACGACGACCGCACGCCCGTCGGCAGAAAACTTTGCGTCAACTCCATTCAATTCCTGAACGCGTATGCCTGTGCGCGCGTCATGGATGTGGATAGTATTATCTGTGGCCTTGATCAGGAGCAGCGTGCTGTCTTGATTGAACGTCACACTTTCAATGGGCGCGGTCATGTCAGGCTCTGACAGCCTTCCGATAAACTTTCCGTCGCTGGCGTTCCACAATCTGACCCCGTTGTCGTCGCTTCCGGTGGCGATCAACTTGCCGTCAGGACTGAAGGCTGCGGTTTGAACCGATTCGGCATGACCGCGCAATTCCGCCTTCAAGTTTGCTCCGAGTTGCGCGAGCAGCGAGCGTCTTAAAACATCTGCGGCATCTGCCATCGGCGGCGCGTCCTCTTTGTCCATCATGCGGAAGCGTTCGATAACATTCGTAGCGATTGACGTGCTCTTCGATGGAACGGTCTGCAATAATGTTTCCGCGCTCCTCAAATCCTTAGTCAAAGCAGCAACGGTCCTCTGGTCTTCGGTCTCCTTCTCTGCGGCTTTGCGCGCTTCTTCAGCTATTTTGAAACTCGCCAGAGCCTTCTCCGCGTTGGCGCGAGCTATTTGCGCAGCCGCCGCAAATTCTTCAGCATTCTTTCTCTGTTTATCAGCCAGCGTGCGTTGCTCTTCGGCATAAGCGTTCTTCTTTTCAAGCTCATGCTTGGCCTGCTGCTCACCCTTTAAACTCTCCTGAGCATAACTGCTCTGCTTCCTCGCTTCAGCTTCGGCATTCGCGGCGGCAATGCTCTTGTTTTCGGCATCCGCTTTAGCGGTCTCCGCAATCAAGCGTTGCCGGTTCGCCGCGCCGCGCTGCTCGAAAGCCCAGACGGTCAGGCCGCCCATCGCAAACAGCAAGAGCACCATCCCGATGACGGCCCAACGCAGACTCTTCGCCAGCGTTCGCTCGCGCGCCAACTGCTTCTCGGCCTTCGCGCGCTCTTCTGCTTCGATGGCAAGCTGGCGTTCCGCATCTGCGCGCTCCTGCGCCTGCACAAATTTCGTGCGCCATGTGAGAATCGCGCGGGCGAGCACGTCATGGAAGATTTCATAGCGAGGCTCTGTCGGGTTGTCCGGCAAAGGGTCAATGGGGCGGAGTATGCGAACGTCGCTGCTCGAAAGTCTTTCGAGCACTCTCACAACATCGCCTTGACTAACTTTGGTGGACGCGGCGAGGTCCGGGGCGATGTAAGCGATCTTGGTCCCTGACGGCGTGACCAGATAATGAAAGATGCGCGCAGCGATATCCTGATCTGCGGGCTGAAGCACGTTCATCACATTATCAAGATGCGTGCGCACGATGCTCTCCGCGCCGCCCAGCTTGTTCAACGTCGCAAGGCGCAGACTGGAAGAGCCTTCGCGCATCTCTTCATCCCACAGGCGCGTCATGACGAGTTGCAGGTAAGGCGTGACGATGCCTGCTTCTGTCTCGTCTTCCGTCTTTGAAGCTTCAACGACGCCGCGTCCCGCTCCGCCGAGCAAGTCCTGTCCCGTCCTGACCTGCTTCAAAACTGCCTCGACCAGTTGAGGCTCAAGGCTCATGGGTTGGCCGTTAGCGTAAAGGTTATTGTACTGCGCGACAGGTTTCTCAATCGCCGCGCGAGCAGCACGCGTGTCCAGATGCTCTATGCGCAGATAGTTTGAATAGAGCGCGGGGATGCGGTCTTCAAAGCGATCCAGCTTGGCGTAGAAATCTTCGCGGATGGAGATGAGGAAGCTGACGGGCGCACCGGTTTGCGTGATAGCTCTTGGAAACTCTTCCGCGAAAGCGTCGTTCTGCGGATGATACAGAAAATATTCTTCAAACTGGTCGAGAATAATCATCAAGCGACGATTCGTTTCCTCTGCGCATCTTGAGAGATACTCGACTAAAGATTCATCATTGGATGGAGGAGCAACTTTGCTGTCAACGCGCGCGACCGTTTCTGCGACTTTAGTTTTGAGGCTCGTCGTGGCATCACCCTGCCACGAGTTAAAGACGACGATCAGCAGGTCTTCGCGCTCTCTGAGCTGGTGCGCGACACCCGCTCTGAGGACAGAGCTTTTGCCGACGCCGCTTGCGCCGTAGAGCAAGGTCAGGGTAGAGGCGAAGAGATTCGCCGTGATGAGCCGCGCCTCGCGCTCGCGCCCGAAAAAGAAGGGCGCATCCGTCTCGCCGTAAGGAATCAGACCTTGATATGGTGAACGGCGTTGGGCCTCAGAGGGAAGCATGTTTTGCACCTCCGCTTGATGTTGACGATGAGTGATAAAAGATTAGAGTTGCTTCTCGCTGGCGCACGGGCGCGCTTCTCATGCGGAACGCGGGACAAGCTCGCCGACAAACTCGTCGAGCGTTTTGTTGAAGACCTCAACGTCGCGCTCCTGCCAGAAGCGTGTCTCAAGCTGCGAAGGATTAAACTGAATGGCCCACGACTTAATACCTTTCGGTCTTCGCAAATCCTTCTCGATGCGGTTGAGCACGACTCTCAAGTTCCAATCGCGCAGCCCGTAGCCAAGAAAAAGAAAGTGGCGTCGCTGAAACGGCTCTGCGAAGATTGCCGGGATGGCCTTGTTCTTCGTCATCCGCGCGAGAAAGTCTATGTAGTCGTCTTCGGTGATGACGTACTGGTCGCGCGAAGGGCCGCGACGATCCACCGCGCCGTGCATTTTGTAGATGACAGTGACGGCATCAAGATCAACGTCTAGTTTATTCGGGCTAATCTCGCGCGGCTCGTCTTTGCCATGCTCCCACCAGAGCAGCTTATCGCCAAGCGCAGCGTCCGTCGTGTGTATCACGAGATCAAAGGCACGGCCTTTGGCAGCGAAGGCGCGCTCAATGCAGTCGTCGTAATTCGTCGTCACGATCAACTGCGGCGCAGCCACGTCTGCGAGATAGGTGTGGAGCGTGGTCAGTGGATAATCGCAGTTGAAGATGTCGTGCAGCTCTTCGTTGAGCGCAAAGCGTCCGCCAATCACGTCGTAATATTGCGCGACCTTCGTCAGGTCAGGCTCTTCATCAGTCGGGAATCCTGTTTTCTCCGCGAGATATTTGGCTAACTCTGCCGCCGTCGGCAGGTACGCGCCCTGTCCCTGTTGCCATTTCGAGTCGGCCACACGCCCGCCGAGCGATGCGCCCGCGCCCAGAAACGGAATCACGCGCCCTTTCGTGATGGCATCACGAATCAAAGGATACGGCGGTTGCAGTTGCGTCATAAAACTCTGGCTCTCCTGTTCAACGCGGTCAGAGGTTCCGGGAAATTTGCAGGAGACTATCGGAGTAGCATTGCCTCAAGGCACTGCTTGACAATACGACAGTTGCAGATGAGGGTCAATAGAGAGCAGGGATGAGGGATGAAGAAAGAACTGTCCGTTGTCCGTAGTCCGTTGTCAGTTGTTTTGAGTCTTACTCGTGTTGAATGTTTTATCTTTAGGATTCAATTCATCAAGCACGAACAACTGACAACGGACAACGGACAGCTTTTCTTTCATCCCTCATCCCTTACTTCTGCGGCATGTTGAACTTCGCGTCGTCAACAGGGACGTTGAGCTTGATCTCAGTGAATTTGAGAACGGAGCTTTGCGTGTTGTCTATATTGTATTCGGTGACGGCGAAGGGCATCTTGAGGCCGCTTACGTCGCGGTAATCATCGTAGTTGGTCTCATGCGGAATCGGCAGCAACACGGTGCGCTCAATGATGACACGGCGCAGGAGCAAGCCCGTCTGCGTGTCGAAATAGAGCCGCTCGCCGTTGCCGTTTTTGTTGACGGCTCGCACATAGTAAGCCTCGTGGTCGTTAATCTTGTCCTTGCCGATGAGCCGCAGGCGCGTGTAGTTTTCCTTGAAGACGTAATCGTTGGCGGGGTCTGCCTCTTGCTTAAGCTGTGCGAGTTGCCAGCTCGGAAGCTGGCGTGTGCCGCGCGGCCCCTGCATCCATCCGACCGTGCCGTTGTAGCCGTGCTGTATGTCGCCCTGCTTCGGCGTGTGCATGACAGCGTAAACCTTGTTCGGCGCAGACTGATAAGCTTCGTAAGGAATGCTGACGTTGTTTGCCATGACGACCGTGCCCTTCATAGCGCGCGTTTTGATTGCATCAATCGCGGCCCGGCCCCCGACAGCCTGAAGATACTTGTCGAAGAGTTGTTCGGCAGTCGGGACATTTGCGTTAGCAGCCTTCTCATCTTTTTTCTCTTCTTCTTTGGGCCACGGCTGCGGCAGAGGCGGAATGCCCGTGACGTGCTCGTTGCCCCTGTGGCAGGTGTAGCAGGTGATAGCGTTGTTGCCGCCAAAATTCGATTTGTTGACGCTCAAGACCATCTGCATCATCTCGCGTCCGGTCTTCTTCTCGTCTTTCGCGTCGCTGGCCCAATCCCAGTTGTCGCCCGTGTGAACATGGCAGAACTCGCAGTTGACTCCGAGCGAGACTCTCACGAAATTCATCAAAGGGAACAACTGCGACTCAGGCAAGCCCTTGAGCACCTGAATATTCTTGCGCGTCTGCTCGACAGGTTTATCCTCCTGCGCGCCCTGTGTCGCGCCGACGTTGCCCGCAGGGAGAAATTTATGCGACGACAGAACGAGCGGAGAGTTTAAGTCAAAAGCGGAAATTTCAGGCGCGTTCGCGTTGCTCGCCTGCGCTTGCGCGCTTGTCTTCGTCGTGGCCCAGTTTGCAATCAACACACACAGCAACACTCCGAGCACAGTTCCAGACACATAGCATTTAATGCGTTCTCTAGTCATTCTTCGATCTGCTTCCTTTCAGGTTTACAAGCTGCAACGGGCCGCAGCAGCCAGAGGGGAGACGGACCGTCTGCGAGTTCGCAGACAATAAGCCATCCGCGCGGTTTCGGTCAACTGCTTTGGTAAATGGTAAATAGTAAATGGTAAATGGACGAACGATTTTTCCATTCATCATTTACCATTTACTATTTACCCGGTATGAGGCTGTCGAGTGATTTGTAAATCTGTAGATACATCTGCGTCTCGCGTGGGATGAGCGTGCGCCATGACGCGCCGCCGCGACGTATGTAGAGCGGGAGTTTGGCGGCGTTTGAGTTGTAGCCTGCGGCGAGGAGTTCCGTCTGCGTGGCGAGTTTGGCGTTGAGCGCGTACTGAACATCATCGCTGCCCGCCAGATCGTTCCAAGTGTCCTGCATGTAAAGCAGCATCGCTTCCAGAGCGTTTCCGTGATTGCGCATCCCCAGCACGAAGTCAGGATTGAGGCCGACGCCCGGATGCCGCGTTCTCTCCGTCTGATAGGCCCAGTTAATCATCTGGACCATGCCGCCCGCGCCCGCTATGCTCACTGAATAACGATAGGTGTCTAATTCGTTCAGAGCATAGAGCGAATAGATTTCCTCGTAAAGCGCGATGCGATTCTCTTGTTTGAAACGTTCATGGTCAACGTGCTCTACAATGCACAGACGCTTTGCCACCTCAACGATGTTCGGCGCGATCATCACGCCCTTTTCCTTCAAACGCCTCGCCGCCGCATCAACCATCGTGTACACGTAAGACTGTCCGGCCTTGACTATATCAGCCGAAAGGAGCGCGGGATGCCCCGAAGTGTAATACGCCATCTCGCGGAAGACGCCGCCTCTCTCAATCGGATACTCGACCGTGAGCGGCACGAGCGAGCGGCCCGCGCTGTCAAAGATTGTGACAGCAGTGTTGACACCGTTAGCTCGAAGTATTCGCAGTTGCACAAGGCTGCCAAGCGAAGTCGTTAAGGTCAACGCCGCGCCCTTCGTCAAAAAAATCTCTTTCGAGAGCGTGAGCAGGTGAACCTTGTTGGTCTCCGTATCGAGCGCGGCGAGCGTGACGACATCCAGAGCCGTTGAAGTTAAAGCCGTCTGCACAGGGCGCGTCTTGAAGATGCGCTGCGCCTCGGCAATCTTTGCGCGAACCTTATTCGCAGGAAGCTTTGTCAGAGGCTGCAACGGAACAACCGGAAACGCTGTCGGCGCAGTTATCATCACAGGCGTTACGGTTTGATTTGGAACTTCTTGAGTTTGTGCGGGAGTCTGCGTCGAAGGAGCACGCTGCGTTGCAGGAGAAGCTGTTGGCGCGGCGGGCGGCGCAGTTTGTTGCTGCTGCTGTGTGACGGTGCGGGGGCGCG
>JBAWGU010000170.1:0-2241 GCA_049593215.1 Pyrinomonadaceae bacterium | reverse complement strand
TGAATTTAGCCGTGCGTTTCAACGCACGGGATCGAGCGACATTGCACCCGCTCGTCGCGTCAGCGACGGTTGAGTCGGTGTTCAATCGTCGCTGACGCGACGATCATTGGTTGGCGTTGACTTCTCCCGCCGATGAATCGGCGGGCTAAATTCAGGGCATCGCTGGCGCGATGGCGGCGGAAGTTACTTTTTAGACACGCTTTTAGACAATCTCAAAACTTGTGCGTTGCGACGCGCTGGTCTTGGTGGTGCGATCAATGACAGTGACCTGAAGGACGTAGCGACCGGCTGGCAGTCCCTGAAGAGGGACTTCGGCAGCGTAAGGCAGGCGCGCAGGGTCCGGCACACCTTCAGTATCAATTTTATGTAGCGCAGCGGTGATCACAGGCTGGTCGTCGCGGAAGACTTGAACCTGCACGGCTACGTCTGCGCTCGTTCCGGCAGCCGAGCGCGCGGCGTTATAGATGTAGGTCACGAAGCGCAGGCGCGAAGTGTGCGCGAAGCGGCGGTCAATGCTGATGCTGATCTGAGGAACTCCGGCAGCGTCCTTTGCGGTCTTTTCAGGAGCCTCATTGATTGTGCGTTCGCCAATGAGCAGGCTACTCAAAGAGAGCTGGCGTTTCGTGAGGTCTGGAATTTCAACCCACTGCGTTGCGCTGCCAGCGCGCCCGCTCGCCGTGTCACGCAATGCGACCCTCACTTGATAGAGGCCGGGAGTGATTTTCAGTTGATAGCTGTAGAAGATGGGCCTGTTCTCGGGCATGGCTTGACCCGGCTTTGTGATCTTCACTTCAAGGCGGTCTCGAAAACTCGTCGCGGGTTTTCCCTGATCGTTAAAGACTATACCGGCCAGATCAACTGTCGCGCCCTGATTGTTATCCTTCAACTCGTATTTCAAATCGTTCGATTGGACCTGCAATGAGACGAGGATCGAAGGACCGGCATTCGGAGCGTCAAGATAGTTTGCGACGAGGGAAATCGGGAGAGAGGTTTGCGGGTACAGAGCAGTGATAGCCTTGCTCAACTGCGCGTCTGCGGAATTGGCCGCGCTGCCCTGCGCGCTCGCTTGAACGGTGTTGGAATTGCTACTGCCGCCCGCGCGTTCGGGGTCAAAGAAACCGCGCCGCACACGCACAGTCAAATCAGATCGTCCGGCGAGGCTGACTTCGATGCGACGAAACTTTCCGACTCGCTGCTCTGTGTCGCTCGGACGCCACGCCAGCAGATAGTAGAGCGAAGTCTCCTGTAGAGCCTTCTTGAATCCAATCTGAGGAGCGTTCGTGTTCAGAATCGCGCGCCCGCCTGTGTCAGCCGCGAGCGTGCGTAAGACATCCTGCGAGGCGTTAATATCGTTGCCGCCACTGAGCATGAGGCGGTCTCCTCGCTCATTGGGAGAAGCTCTCACGTCGCTGCTCGCGTCAATCATGCCGGTCGAGAGGCCGCGCGCATCCATCGTATAAATCACCACGCCGCTTCGCGCCGCCGCGTCCGTAACCCGCCGGAGCTTTTCCATCATGTAAGAGTTTTGAGGGTCCAGCACGTAACCGTCGGACATGTAGAAAACGAGTTTGCGTCCCGACAGCGGCACGACCGAGCGCACCAGATACTCTAAAGAAGCGAGAGAGCCGGTCGAAATCGCTGCGGATTGCGCGGAGACCTGTCGCGCGCGCTGGCGGACAGTGTTCTCAGCCATCTCTCTTGGCAGCCTGTAGGCTTCCGTGAGCATCTGCTCGACAAAATACTCTATGGTCTCTCTATCGTTGTGCTCAATGGCGAGAGCCTGCGTCTCGCTCATGCGCGGCGAGCCGGAATCAGTGACGCTTACGCCGCGATTGTTCAAGCGCGCGATGGCGCGCGTGAGGACAGCTTTATTGTCCGTCAGTTGTTGCAGAAATCCCACGCTGCCGCTTGTCGAAGCAATCAAAGCCTGATCGTTCTGCCCGATCTCGTTATTGACGAAGCCGGTCAGAATGTCGCGCGCCCGTTTCAAACTGAAAGGCGCGAGATGTATATCATCAACGAAGAAGATCAGCGTGCGCCCGCGATCCAGAGGCTTGGCCGTCGCATCTTTCGTCGCCGCAGGCTGTGCGCCGCCGCCGCGAGCCGCCGCAAGCTGCGCATCTTCATCCGCGCTACCCGCCGTGACGCGCTCAAAGAAGTTAATCGGCAGAGGCTTGCCATCCACCTTCAACTGAAAATCTTCCTTCTTCAAACCGTCAACAAATTTGCCCTGCTTATCAA
>JBAWGU010000169.1:0-3301 GCA_049593215.1 Pyrinomonadaceae bacterium | reverse complement strand
GCCTGCCATGAGCGCGTGAGCGCGAACATCAGATAGGATAATTTCAAGATTGAATGAAAGCGAAACTCGCGTGAGCGTGCCAGAGCACGCTTTGCAGGCAAGATGCCTGCGCTCCCGGGGCGAGAAGATTCTTATTCCGATGCGCTGCGAGCGGCTGAATCGCGCATCTGCGCTGTGAGGCTGCGGATGCCGTGCTTGTCGAGCAGATGGCGTAGAGAGCGGACGTTGATGCCCAGGAGTTCGGCGGCGCGCGTCTGGTTGCCGTTGGTGCGCTTGAGAGCTTCGAGCACGTATGTTTTTTCCAACTGCTCAAGAAAGGCATCGAGGTTGATGCCTTCTTCGGGGAAGTCGAAGGCGGAGGCGATGCGCGCGGGGTTGTAGCTGGCGATGGCTTCGGGCAGCCGCTCAGGTTGAATGGTGTCGGAGCGTTCGAGCGCAACGGCGCGCTCAATCGTGTTCTCAAGCTCGCGCACGTTGCCGGGCCACGAATAGTTTTCTAAAAGGCGGAGAGCCTTTTCGTTGATGCTCAAGGTGCGCCCGCTCTGCGCGCCGAATTTGTTGACGAAGTGATCTACGAGGTCTGTGATGTCTTCGCTGCGCTCTCGGAGTGGCGGCAGCTCAATCGGAATCACGGAGATGCGATAGAAGAGGTCTTCGCGGAAGCTGCCATCCTTGACCATTGCGGCGAGGTCGCGGTTGGTCGCGGCAATCACGCGCGCATCAACGCTCATCTCTTCATGCGCGCCGACGGGCCGCACCTTCTTCTCTTGCAGCACGCGCAAAAGTTTGACCTGCATCGCCGGAGACATCTCGCCAATCTCGTCAAGAAAGATTGTGCCTTTGTGAGCCGCTTCAAAGAGACCTTTGCGATTTGTGTTCGCGCCAGTGAATGCGCCTTTGACGTAGCCGAAGAGTTCGGATTCGAGCAGCGTTTCCGTAAACGCGCCGCAGTTGATTGAGACGAAAGGTTTTTCGGCGCGCGGGCTGAGGTCGTGAATGGCGCGGGCGACGAGTTCTTTGCCTGTGCCGCTCTCGCCCGTGACGAGGACTGTGGATTGAACTTCCGCCACCGTCTCAATCATCTGATAGACGGCCTGCATTCTGGCGGAGCGTCCGATGATGTTGCCAAGATTGCCGCGCTCGTGCTGCGCGCGACGAAAGGCTTGGTTCTCCTGTTTCAGCTCAAGCTTTTCGAGAGCCTTGGCGACGATGAGTTTCAACTCGTCAACGTCGAAAGGCTTCTGGATAAAATCGTCCGCGCCGAGCTTGAAAGCTTCGCGCGCAGTGTCAACTGTGGCGAAGGCCGTCATCATCACCACAGCCACATCCGGCAGCAACTCTCGCGCCGCCGTCAAAAGCTCTATGCCGCCCATGTCCGGCATCTTCACATCAGAGACAATCAGGTCGGAAGGGTCTTCACGCAACATTACGAGAGCGCGTCTACCGTTTTCGGCAACGCGAACGTCATGGCCCTCGCGCTTGAAGACAAGCGTTAAGAGTTGTCTGATGCCGGGTTCATCATCAACGATAAGTAATTTAGACATAGCTGTAATCAGTTGGCCGAATCAATCTGAGATTTCAGATTTAACATCTCAGATGAAAAAGAGCTAATTGCTGACTACTGATCGCTTTTCGGCAATTCAATCGTAATCGTAGTTCCTTCTTCAACACGGCTGCGCACGTTGATTGTACCACCATGATCTCGAATTATCTGATAGACAATTGAAAGACCTAGCCCCGTGCCGCCCGTGGTGGATGAAAAAGGCTCGAAGAGATGTTCGACCTGTTCGGGCGTCATGCCGCGTCCCGTGTCTGTGAAAAGGATGCTCAGACGGCCTGTGCTTTTGTGTTGAAGCTCTGCGCGCAGCGTGCCGCCGTCGGGCATGGCCTGCAAAGCGTTGCGCGCCAGATTCCAGAAGACCTGTTTGAGTTGCGCGGAGTCGGCTTGAACCGTCGCAGGCTCGTCTGTCAACTCTTCTTCGAGCGTGTGCCCGTCAAGAATCTCAGGGCTGTGGCGCAGGAGCGTGAACGTCTCGTGCAGCAGGTCGCGCAGGTCAACTTGCTTCGGCACATTTGAGCGCGGGCGGGCGTAGGTCAGATAGTCTGTGATGATGCGGTTTAAGCGGTCGGATTCGCGCAGGATAATGTCCATCAGTTCCGCTTGCGAAGAGTTGCCGTCAACTTCGGCGCGCAGAACTTGAATTGAGCCGCGCATCGCTGCGAGCGGATTTCTAATCTCGTGCGCGATGGAAGCGGCGACGCGCCCGACCGCTGCAAGGCGATCCTGTCTTCTTGAAGTCTCTTCGAGCGCGCGTACCTGAGTTAAATCCTGAAAGGTGATCACGAGTCCGGTCGTCTCGCCCGATTCGGCAAAGAGCGGGAAGATGGTGAAGCCGAGACGCAGGCGCAAGCCTTCGGAAGTCAGACAGTCGGCTTCATAGCGCGGGCTGGTCTCGTGTACGGAAGCGGCTTCAAGCGAAGCTGTGATGTATTCGGCAAACCTGTCGCTGAAGAAAATGGATGCGACCTGACCGCGCACGTCTGTGGCCCTGTAGCCTGTGATCTCTTCTGCGGCGGCGTTGAAAGTGTAGATGTGGCCTTCGAGGTCTGTGGTCACGACGCCTGAGCGGATTGATTCGACGATGCGCTCATGCAACGCGCGCAGGCTGGCAAGACTCTGAGTCGCTGCGATGAGCCGATAGTCAGAGCGAGTCTGTCTTTCGGCGAGACGCGCGGCGAGCAGTCCGACGACGAGGAAGGCCACGTCGTTGAGTCCGATGGCCTGAATCGCTTTCGGCGTTGACGCTTCGATGCCGACAAAGTGAACGGGGATGAGCGAGAGCGTGGCGGCGACAGAGAGAAAAGTGAATGCGAAGACGCAGCCGACGGAAGTGATGAGCGCGCCGCGTGGTCCAAGAAAGAGGCTGGCGAGCGAGATGCTGATGATGTAGAGGACTGTGAAGGGCGAGCGCGCATCGCCCGTAATCCAGACGAGCCACGTGATGAGCAGCACGTCCAGAAAGATTTGCGCGCAGGCTTGCCAGCGTTGCTCTCGAAAGAAACGCAGGCCCAGAGAGTAAAGGAGCGTCAGCAGGAGCGTGGCGACGAAGATCGGAAACGTGCCGCGCAGAATCGAGCTTTGATCTTCGCTCGCATGAGCGCGCACCCACGCCAGATTCGCCAGCAGGAGCAGCACCGCCGCAGCCATTCTGCCCAGCACGAGCCAACCGAGCCAGTAGCCCAACGCGCCGCCACGCTCAAAACTCTTCGCCTCCTCAGACATCGAACATTAGCGTATCAC
>JBAWGU010000168.1:0-2090 GCA_049593215.1 Pyrinomonadaceae bacterium | reverse complement strand
GGCTTGAAGCGTCTCCTGTAGCAGCGTCTTGTAGTCTGCGGCGGCGGCTGAGGCAGGGTCTGCTTGTTCGAGTTCTTCGAGCGCGTGATGAACGAATGCTGTCGCCGCATCGAGTCCGCCGTCCATGTAGATGGCTGCAAGCACGGCTTCAAAAGCGTCTGCGAGCAGGGCGCGCTTGCGACGCCCGCCGCTCTTCTCTTCTCCGCGCCCGACTCTCAGGAACGGCCCCAGCCCCAGACGCTCCGAAGCTTTCGCAAGCGTCTGCGCGCTCACCAGCCGGTGCTTCATGCGCGACAGCTCGCCTTCGGTTGCGTCCGGGTAAGACTGAAGCAGGTAGCCTGCGACGACCATGCCGAGCACCGTGTCGCCAAAAAACTCGAAGGCTTCGTTATGAAGACGACGCGCCTCTTCCTCGCAGCCCGGCGCGACATGCTCATGCGCCCACGAGCGATGCGTCACCGCACGCTCAAGCAGAGCGATGTCTGCAAACTCGTAAAGGAGCGATTGCTCCAACTCTTTCAAATTTGAATTAGCGGCTTCTGTTTTTTTCACTGTAAAGGGGATTGTAACAAAAAAGTCGGGCGCATCGTCCTGACTTTTTGACGACGCGCCCGATATTTCTATTCACTCAAAATTCTGGAGAGAGTAGCGACCCTTCGGTGAGACCCTCTTTAGTGATGTCTCTTATTTCTGGGAGTGGTCTTCGTCGTGCTCTTCGACGTAGTTGTGGTCGTCGCAGGCTTAGCCGGAGTAGTTGTAGCTGTGCCCGGCTTGGCTGGCTGCGCGGGTGTTGACGAAGGAGTACTACCGGGCGTTGTGCCTGTCGGCGTCGTGCTGGCCGGAGTTGTGCCATCATTGGCGGTCGGCGTCGGCGTCGGCGCGACCACAGGCGTAAACGTCGGGTTCGGCAAAGGCTTGGCAAGTACGCCTGAGATGTAAGCGGGAAGTCCTGCCTCAGACTTGTTGCGATAAGTGTAAAGCTCCGTCAAACGCTTGTTCCATTCCGTCTTGGTCGCTGCAAGTTTCGGATCGCTTCCGGCCATCGCTACCGCGCGCGCGTAAGCATCAATGGCGCGGTCAACGACTTGATTGATGTTCTCCTGCGCGGCTTTGCTCTCCGGCGTTTCAGGCTTGCCCTCAAAGTTTGTCTTGTACTCGCTTGAGAGTTTCGCGTAAGGGCCTGCCTCATAGGAAACTGCCAGATAGTAATAGGTGAGTGGCAGTTTCTTAACATCGCTCTCGTGCTGCGCGACTTGATAGAAGTAGCTGGCAGATTCGGTCGGATTAGATTTTATGGAATTGATGCCCAGCGTATAGTTGAGCCAGCCCAGAGCGTCCTCTTTGTTCTTGAACGGCTTCCAATCCTCCGGCGTCTTGCCCGATTCAATCAACTGAATAGCGCGCTTGGCATAAGTTGCAGACTCTGCGTTGAACGCCTCGCTCTTGGTCGCCTGCATGGCGACGTAACCGGCATAGCCAAGGTTCATGATGACCGCCAGGTTTTCGGGATCATCTGCCAGAATCTGTTTTCCAAGTGCGAAGGCTTCAGGAAATTTCTTCTCGTCGTAGATAAGTCGCGGAAGCTGAATCTTACGCGTCTCTTTTTCGTAGCTGCCAACCCACTTCTTCAGATACTGCGCAATCTCATCATTATCATTCGGGCACATTGCCAGATAGTCTTTGGCGGCGGCGTAAGCTGCCGCTTGATCCGTCGTGCGTTTCGCTCTAAAAATTTCGTACTTGGCATTCTTGCTTTCATCCGTGCATTGCTGCGCCGCGCCTGTAGATGCAGGAGCCGTGGTGCCCTGTGCGAAGGCGGCGAGCGAAAGCGTCGCCAACAGTGCGACAAGGGCCAGCAATTGAATCATCTTGTTCATTGATCGCATATCCTCCAGATGCTGTACTCGAATTTTTATTCTCTCACAGAGGGGGCTGTCGAGCAGACGTTTCGCCGTCACGCTCATTCAGATGCGCAGAGACTGGGCGCGGTTGCCGCTTACCGCAATGCACATCACTACTTGGGAGAGAAGCTCAGATGTTTGGGAAACTCTTAAAACTAAGACGCAATAATCCTGCAATGAACACTCGCC
>JBAWGU010000167.1:0-1852 GCA_049593215.1 Pyrinomonadaceae bacterium | reverse complement strand
CTCTTCCTGCTCGTCAACGGGCGATAATTACAGCGACAATAACGGCAGCTTTGATGTCAAGATAGTTTACTAAAGAGGGGAAAAAGGGTAAGAGGGGAAGAGGTTAAAAGGGAAAAAGAAACTGCTTCAACCTCTCTCCCTCTTACCCTTTTCCCCTTTTAACCTTTTCCCCCTGCTATCGTTTTCCTTTTCCCTTTTATGTGATACGCTCCTTAAAACTTTCTCCCTAAAACGTTCGAGGGCGGGGCGCGAAACTTGCGATGAAGATTTGTCCGAAGTGTGGGAAAGAATATAAGGACACAACCACTTTGTGTCCGGCTGACGGCGCGGTGTTGGAGAAGGCTGGCGACGCTCTGGTCGGCCAGACGCTCGCGGACAAGTACCGCATTGAAGAGCTAATCAATCAGGGCGGCATGGGCGCAGTCTATCGCGGCACACACGTCCTGATGGATAAGACCGTCGCCATCAAGGTGCTGCATCCCGCGCTCGCCGCAGACGACAAGATCGTCGCGCGTTTTTCCAGAGAAGCCAGAGCCGCCTCGCGCATCTCGCATCCACACGCTCTCAACGTCACAGACTTCGGCGAATCTGCTGAAGGCGTCGTCTTTCTCGTCATGGAGTATTTGAACGGGCGGACGCTGAAAGAGATGATTCACGACGAAGCTCCTTTGCCGTTGTCTCGGATTGTCGAAATCATAAGGCAAGTCTGCGGCGCGCTCGACGCAGCGCACGCTCAAGGCGTCATTCACCGCGACCTCAAGAGCGACAACATCATGCTCATTGATGTCGGCAACGGCTCAGACTGGGCCAAAGTTTTAGACTTCGGCATTGCCAAAATTCAGGAGCCTGTCGGGCAAGACCCTGAGCTGACTTCGCCCAATCTGATCATCGGCACGCCGCAGTATATGTCGCCTGAGCAATGCTCTCAGGCTTCGGAGATTGACGCGCGCTCCGACATCTATTCGCTCGGCGTGATTCTCTACGAGATGCTTGTCGGCCACGTCCCTTTCACGGGCGAATCGCCGACAGCAATTATGATGAAGCATCTGCAAGAGCCGCCGCCATCCGTGTTGGAAGAGCGCAGGGACTTGCCTGCATCGGTTGGACGCGTCGTCGCACGCGCGCTGGCGAAAAAACCGGAAGACCGTTTTCAATCGGCAGGAGAGTTGGCGGAAAATCTTGCGCTCGCAGTCGAAGCGGATGCGGTTGCCGTTCCGGCTTCTGCAAGCACGAATGTGCAAGAGCGCGACACGAATCGCATCATCGTTCCAACCGATCCCAACATCGGTGTGCGCGATACTGCAAACGACGATTACGATGAAACAACAATGGTCAGGCCGAAGCGCGAACCCGCGCCCGTTCGGGAAGAAGCAGTGATTATGACAGACGTTGGGCCTCCGCCCGACAGCTTCAAAATCTGGCGCATAGCGATTCCTGCCGTCGCAGCCTTGCTGGTCATCTTCGCAGTCGTTTACGCACTCAAGCGAAACTCCGCCCCGCCGCAGGCCAACGATCAAACGCAGCCGCTCACGATTGACCAGAACGCGCAGCCTGTGCAGCCCGCTTCACCTCCTACGGGCCAGAGCGAGCAGGGCATCACTGCCAAGCTGCCGACAGAAACGGGCAACACGGCAGCCAATGCCAACGCTTCCGTGCCTGCGAATCAGAACAGCAACGCAGACGACCCGTCGCTTAACGGAAATAAAAATGATAATGCGAACGGGAGCAACAACAACACAGGCAAGAGCAACGACAATGCTAATTCGGATGAGGATAATCAGGACGAGCCGAATCCGACGCCGACGCCGCACAACGTAAACCAGCGTCAACAACCGACGCCCAAACCATCGGC
>JBAWGU010000166.1:0-1533 GCA_049593215.1 Pyrinomonadaceae bacterium | reverse complement strand
CTCTGAACTCGAAACTCGAAACTTGAAGAATGAGAAAATCGAAAGCAGTAAAAGTTAAAGACATTGTTATCGGCGGGGGTGCGCCTGTCGTCGTTCAGTCAATGACGAAGACGGATACGGTTGACGTTGACGGGACGGTGAAGCAGATTGAAGAGATGATGCGCGCGGGCTGCGAGATTGTGCGTATCGCCGTGCCGGATAAGGATGCCGCCGTCGCTCTGAAAGAGATTAGAAAGCGCGTGCCGGATGTGCCGCTCGTCGCGGACATACATTTTCATTACAAGCTGGCTTTGATGGCGCTCGATGCAGGCATTGATAAACTGCGTCTGAATCCCGGCAACATCGGGGCGATTGAGCGTGTGCGCGAAGTCGTGCGCGCGGCGCAGGCGCAGAAAGTTCCGATTCGCATAGGCGTCAACGGCGGCTCGCTCGAAAAAGACCTTCTCAAAAAGTATGGCACGGCGACGCCCGAAGCGATGGTCGAATCCGCCATGCGCCACATACAGATTCTTGAAGATTTAGGATTCACGGACACAATCATTTCTCTGAAAGCTTCTGACGTGCATCGCACGGTCGCTGCCTATCGGCTGCTTGCAGAAAAAGTTGATTACCCTTTGCATCTTGGCGTGACCGAAGCAGGCACTTCTTTTGGCGGCACGATTAAATCTTCCATCGGTCTTGGCATTCTCCTGCACGAAGGCATTGGCGATACGATTCGCGTCTCGCTGGCCGCAGAGCCGGACGAAGAGGTCAGGGTCGCGTGGGAGATTCTGAAATCTCTTGAGCTACGCAAGCGCGGCGTGACCGTTGTTGCGTGCCCGACGTGCGGGCGTCTTGACGTTGATAATTTTGTGGAGATAGTGACGGAGATTGAGCGACGCCTCGCGCACATCCAAGAGCCTCTGCATCTCTCAATCATGGGCTGCGCCGTCAACGGGCCGGGCGAAGCTCACGATTCCGACCTCGGCGTGACCTTCGGACGCAACGTCGGCATGATCTTCAAAAACGGCGTGCCCATGCGCCGCGTCGCAGGCGAGGACATTGTAGAGGCTTTCGTCAAAGAGACAGAGCAGCTACTTGCAGAAGGCTGGAAGGAGAAAGAGAAGCCTGAGCCTGAACTGGTAGAGATAAAAGGCTAAAATATAGCCACAGAGACACAGAGATACAGAAGATAGAAAAAGGGATGAGCGTTAAAGCCATCCCTTTTATATTTCTCCCTGTCTCTGAATCTCTGTGGCTAATCTGTTTTTAAATGCTGTGCGGAGCAAGCAATGTGAATGGATAGGATGGAATGTTTCTTAGAATCCAGAAGGCCATCACGACGAAGAATAAGAGCTTGATCCAGATGGGTGGGATGAAAAATTTCGGCAAGGCCCGTCCGGTGAATCCGAAGAGCGCGCGAGAAGTTAATCCGTAGCCGATGAAGGGCAGCGAGAGAACCATCAGAGGATTAAAAGCGAAGGCTGCCGCGAGATTGCCGTGAAGCAGTTGATGCAGACCGCGCAATGTTCCGCAGCCGGGACAATGCAGTCC
>JBAWGU010000165.1:0-3455 GCA_049593215.1 Pyrinomonadaceae bacterium | reverse complement strand
GAGTAGGATGATTATATGAGCAGTAAACTTCGAGTCGGGATTCTTGGCGCGACGGGGACTGTCGGGCAGAGGTTTATTCAGTTGTTGGAGAATCATCCGCAGTTTGAAGTGACTGCGCTCGCCGCTTCTGATCGCTCGCAGGGTAAAGCTTACGCGGAGGCTTGCACGTGGCGGTTGGGCGGGGAGATGCCTGAGTATGTGAGGTCGCTTCGCGTTTGTGCGCCTGAGCCGCCGCTCGATTGCGAGTTGGTCTTTTCGAGTTTGCCGGGCGGCATTGCGCGCGACGTGGAAGGGCGATTCGCGCGCGAAGGCTATGCAGTCATTAGCAACTCGTCCGCGTTTCGCATGGATAAAGATGTTCCTCTGCTCATCCCGGAAATCAATCACGAACATCTCTCATTGCTCGACGCTCAAAGAGTTGATGAACATAACGGCGGCATGATTGTGACTAACCCGAACTGCTCTACAATCATGGTCGCGCTCGCGCTTGCGCCGCTTCATGCACGTTTCGGACTTGAGGCTGTCATCGTGACGACAATGCAGGCTCTCTCCGGCGCGGGCTATCCGGGCGTCCCGTCGCTGGACGTGACAGACAACGTGCTGCCGTTCATAGAGAGTGAAGAAGAGAAGATTGAGACGGAGACGCGAAAGATTTTAGGAAGAGCGAGCGCGGCGGGAATCGTTGACGCGCCTTTCGAGGTCAGCGCGCAATGTCATCGCGTCAACGTGACGGACGGCCACATGGCCGCAGTGAGAGTCAAGCTTGCGCGACAAGCAGAGCCAGAAGAAGTTCGTGAAGCTCTCTCTTCATTCACCTCGCTCCCGCAGGAAATGCGACTCTATTCCGCTCCTGAGCGGCCCATCATCGTGCGTGATGAAGCAGACCGCCCGCAGCCGCGTCTTGACAGGGATGCTGGCAAAGGTATGAGCGTCACTGTGGGCCGCATCCTGCGTGATCGCGTGATGGATTATCGCTTCGTCGCGCTCAGCCACAACACTATCAGGGGCGCGGCGGGCGCGGCGATTCTCAACGCGGAGTTGCTTATTGCGACAGGGCGATTGAAGCATTAAGTCAGTACTGATTGCGAGAGGATTATCGGAACAGCGCGTGTGTATCTTTAAGCTCGCTGCCTTCATCGCGCTCTCGCAATTCATCACGAACGCTCACGAGTTTTTCTATAAACAAGTCTAAAGCGGCGGCGATGTTCGCATCATTCGTCAACAGGATGTCGCGCCAGATTGACCATGAGCTTTCAGCGAGCCTCGTCATGTCTCGATAGCCATTGCCGGACAATCTCTCTAACTCATCAGCATTGCTTTGACCTGTCACAGCCGCAGCGAGCGCGTTTGACATGAGTTGCGGCAGGTGGCTGACAAAGGCCATGGCGCGGTCATGCTCCTCTGCCGTCATCAATTCGACGCGCGCGCCTGTTTGCTTTATCAACTCTTCAACAGCACTGAGCGCATCCCCATCGCTCTGCTCGTTATCTCTCATCAGGACATAAGGCGCGTCGTTGAAAAGTTCTGCGCGTGCGTGAGAGATGCCCGCGCGATGGCTTCCGGCAATCGGGTGTCCGCCGACGAAGTGGCGACCTGCCGGAAGATACTCACGCGCGGCGCGACAGATTTCCGCTTTCGTGCTTCCGGCATCTGTCACGATTGCGCCCGTTTTGACGAGCGAGCCGCGCTCATGAAAGAAGCGTATGATTTCATCCACAGGCATCGCAAGGTAGATCAAATCGGCAGGTGAAATTTTCTCTCCGGCGAATGAATCATCTACATCATCTATCGCGCCGCACGCTAACGCTTCATCAAGCGAGCGCGCAGACACATCCCATCCACTGATGCGCGCGACTGCGCCGCTTCTCTTCAAAGCAAGCGCGAACGAGCCGCCGATGAGACCGCAGCCGATGACTGTCACATGATTCCACACACGCGCCATCAAACCAAAACACTCTCCAATTCAGCGTCTCTCAGATTCGTCCCCGCAACCGCGCGCAGAGGCGTTTGAAGCTCCTGCATAAGGTCTTCGAAACCTGTGAGGTCGAGGGATTGCGGGCCGTCGGAGAGAGCGCGTTCGGGACATGGATGGACTTCTATGATAAGTCCGTCTGCGCCGACAGCGATGGCAGCTTTCGAGAGCGCGGGGATGAGACTGCGGCGGCCTGTGCCGTGCGAAGGGTCTGCGATGACGGGCAGGTGCGAAAGCTCTTTCGCGGCGGCAACGGCTGCGAGGTCCAGAGTGTTGCGCGTATGCGTCTCGAAAGTCTTGATGCCGCGCTCGCACAGGACCACGTTCGGATTGCCGCCCGCGAGCAGGTACTCTGCTGCAAGCAGCCATTCCTTAATCGTCGCGGACGGGCCGCGCTTGAGAAGGATTGGGCGCGGCGTGCTTGCCAGACGACGCAGCAGCGCGAAGTTCTGCATGTTGCGCGCGCCGACTTGCAGCATGTCTGCATACTCCGCCACCGTCTCAACGTCCTCCGTGCTCATCACCTCCGTGACCACAGGCAGGCCAGTCTCTTCGCGCGCCTCTCGCAATATTTCGAGCGCGTCAACGCCAAGTCCTTGAAAGTCGTAGGGCGATGTGCGCGGCTTGTAAGCTCCGCCGCGCAGCATGTTCGCGCCTGCGGCTTTGACAGCCCGCGCAGTCTCAAGCAACTGTTCGCGCGATTCGACGGAACATGGTCCAGCCATCAAGATAACGCCCGCGCCTCCAATCTTCACGCCGCAAACGTCAACAACCGTGCGCTCGTGTTTGATCTCCGTGCTGACCAGCTTATAAGGCTGCGAGATAGGGACAACGCTGGCGACGCCGGGCGCGGCCTGCAACGCTTCAATTTCGCTGCGCCGGTCCGTGCGACCAATTGCGCCGATGATTGTGCGCTCCGCTCCGCGACTGACGTGCGCCTGATAGCCGCACTCTCTGATTCTCTCGACCACATGATTAATCTCGGCTTCTGTGGCTCCCTGCTTCATTGTGACAATCATTGCTTAATGCTCCTTCGTGACTTTCCAGTTCTGTAATCCGGCAAGTTCAGTTTGATTTTCAAACTTGCGCGCGGAGCTGCATCTGCTAAACACTCGCGCTTTCCTGCTCCGTGTTGCTATTCATAGCCTGCTCCCGCTCACTTCTTCCACAGATGATTCTTCTGCGGCACGCGCTTGCAGGTGTATGGATTCGCGTATGATGCGGCGAAAGAGTTTGGCAACAGCGCGGTCGGTCAGAGGCCCGCCATTTTCGCGGCAGACCTCAGTCAAAACCTCCTGCTCGCGCTCTGCGTCCGAGAGTGGCAGGCCCGCATCACGCTTGAGCGCGCCGACTTTAAGGGCAAGGCGAGCGCGCATGTTCAAGAGCCGCAACAACTCTCTGTCAACATCATCAATCTCTCTGCGCCAATCTTCGATACTCATCTTTGTAAAACTCCTCTTGACAAGTTTGCCCTGAACAAAAA
>JBAWGU010000164.1:0-3713 GCA_049593215.1 Pyrinomonadaceae bacterium | reverse complement strand
GATCAGCCCCGACGGATTTAATAATACAAAGGTGGACCTCTGCGCACTCGTCCAACAGGTTGCCGACGATGCTGACTTTGAAGCTCGCAGCCGCAACCGTTCGGTGCGCCTGAAGACCTGCGAGGCTTGTCCAACGACCGGCGTGGCTGAACTGCTCAGGAGCGCAGTCGAGAACGTCGTGCGCAACGCCGTGCGTTACACCTCGGAAGGAACTGAAGTTGAGATTGCTCTTTTTCTTGCGGGAGTTGACGGTCAGCGTCAAGCTGTCGTCAGCGTGCGCGATCACGGCACAGGCGTACCTGAAGAAGCGATTGAAGAAATCTTTCGTCCTTTTTACAGAGTTGAAGATGCGCGTGATCGTCAGACAGGCGGGACAGGCTTGGGCCTTGCCATTGCCGCGCGCGCAGTCCGTTTACATGGAGGCACAATCAAAGCCGCCAATGCACCCGGCGGCGGTTTAATTGTCGAGCTAAATCTCCCTGTCAGAGAGAAGCATTAGCGTAATTCCATCTAAGGACTTCTCTCAAGGTGTGACGAGAGCGGCGCGGCCCGGCACATGCTTCATTGCGTTGTGCTCTGGGATGGAGAATGGAGTTGACCCGGGGTTAAATTCAAGTTAAAACTCTCTCACTCCAATCCGAACCGAAAGCGGTCTATGGCAAGGCAACACTTAAGTCGGTTTTTAGGTCCAGTCTCAAAACATCTCAACAGTATTCGTACCGCTGCGCAGGTGATTTCTCGAAATCAGGGGTTGAAGCTTTTATTAAACTCCGGTTTAACTTCCAGAACTCAAGCTCATCCTGACGTGTATCCGTTCGCTGCCTATCTGGGGCAGTTATTCGGGTGTACTCACGTCATCACGATTGGCAGTCCGACCGCGAGAGACCTCATACAATTATATCCTCAGTTTGAAATCACAGGGATCGTGCCTGCCACAGACCTCGATTTATATCGTCGCCGTTACGGGTTTGCAAACTGGCTGGGAGCCGACTTCGACGCTTCATTCAGAATCTTGCCGGATGAGGACATCTTGAGGCGCGCGATTGTCGTCTGCGCTAACGTGATTGAGCAGCTCGCTAGTCCCGCATCTTTGTTGGAGAACTTAAAGCTCTGGCTCGATGTTGCGCCCATCTGTATTTTGACGAGCGCCGATAGAAGTCCGGACGAGGGCCGTGAGGGGCAGGCAGCTCATCCGGGCAGATGGAATCCGGCAGAGCTTGAGCGCCTGCTGCGTGCCGAAGGGTTCAATCTTGAGTTTATCGGCCTGACGGCAAGCGACAACCTTAGTTATGAAAAGAGGACTATCCTCGCGCTGGTAAAAAATAGCGCGGCTATCAAACCGCCTGCGGTGAAGACTCCATCGGATTTCCGCGTGGTCGCCTTTATGGCGGCCTACAACGAAGAGGACATTATCGTTCAATCAATAAGGAAGTGGACCGAGCAAGGAGTGCATGTGCATGTCCTTGAGAATTGGTCAACAGATTCTACATACACTCTGGCGAAGCAGTTGGAGGGCCAGCTTCCCGTCACCGTCGAAAGATTTCCGAGAGAAGGGCCTGCGAGATACTTTGAATGGGGAGCGATGCTGGAGCGTATCGAGCAGCTATCCAGAGAGATTGAGAGCGACTGGTTTGTCCGGCGCGGCGCAGACGAAGTGCTGGTGTCCCCATGGCCGGGGATGAGCTACAGGGATGGCCTCTATTTCGTTGATCGTGCTGGCTTCAATTGTGTGGACCACACGGTTATCAACTTCCAGCCAGTGGATGACGGATTCGAGGCGGGGATGGATCATGAAGCCTACTTCAATTATTTTGACTTCGGAAAGCTTCCCAGCTATTTTCGTCAAAGAAAAGCTTGGAAGAATTACGGGCAGAAGATTTCGATGGCTGCTTCCGGGGGGCACGACCTGCCGTTCGAAGGACAGCGTGTCTATCCCTACAAGTTTTTATTGAAGCACTATCCCGTCAGGTCACAGGGGCATGGCGAGAAGAAAGTGTTTCACGAGCGGAAGGCCAGATGGAATCCGGCGGAGAGGGCGAGAGGCTGGCACAGGCAGTATGATTCTGTCCGCAAGGGTCACCGTTTTCTGCGCCCGGAGTTAGAGCAACGGCTGTTCGTTGAAGAGGATTTTAATAGGACGTATCTCGTGGAGCGACTCTCCGGCATTGGCGTGCTTCGATAGAGACCGACTGCTGGATTTTCGATTACAAAGACTGCGCGCTCGCCCGCGCGACCGGGCTGACCTCGCTGTTGTTCAGGACAATACTCTCGTGCGGATAAATGATATGAAATTTGCCCACGTGATTTACTGATGTTCCCGACTGATGTCGCTCCAAACAGCACGGTATCTGCCGTCGCCACGGGCGCGGCGTGGCGTGGGGTGGGCGTCAAGGTGCGGTCAGCCGCAGGCTGGATCGCTGCGTCTATGCTCTTGACGCAGACCGTCACGCTCGGTCGTTCCGTCATCACGGCGCGGCTGCTCTCGCCGGACGACTTCGGACTCTTTAGCATGGCGGCGACCGCAGTGATGGCGCTCAGCGCACTTACCAACATCAGTCTGGATCATGCCATCACTTCCCGTGACCTGGACGCACAGGGCGGAAGACTCCGCACGCAGCTCGATGCGACCTGGACAAATGAAGTAGTTAGAAGGCTGGTCCTGACCTTGCTGCTCGCGGCGATGGTCTATCCAAGCGCGCGGTTTTATGGTCGCGCAGAGCTTATTCTGATCCTGCCTGTCGCGGCCCTCGTCCCACTCATACAGGGCTTGCAGAACGTTGGACTCGTTATCCTTCGTAACCAGATCACGTTCGCTCGTCTGTTCTGGAACGAGCTTGCGGCAGTTGTCGTCTCGGCGGTCGTCGCCATCACGATTGCATTCGCCGTCCGCAACGTTTGGGCGCTCGTCTGCGGCCAGATTGCAGGCGCGCTCGCTGGCGTGGGCGCATCCTATTTACTTCACCCTTACAGGCCGAAAGTTGTTTTCGACCGAGAGGTCTTCCGACAGTCTTTACACTTTGGCAAGTACGCGACCGTCATAGGGGCTGCGGCTTATCTTACAACTATGGCAGACAACGTGCTGGTCGGCAGGCTGTTCGGGTCAGGCGTCCTTGGCGTTTACGCGGTCGCGTACAGTCTCGCCAGTCTGCCTGCCGGGGTAATCATGAGCGCCATCGGTAGGGCTACCTTTCCGGCTTATGCTGAACTAGCCTCTCAAGGACTAAGGCGCGTCGGGCCAGCCTTCACGAGGTCGCTGGCAGCCAGCTCCGCGCTTCTCGTGCTCGTGACAGCGCCAATGTTCTTGCTCGCGCCGGAGGTTGTCTCCGTGCTGTACGGTCAGAAATGGATGGCGGCAGGCGCGCTGCTGCGTGTCCTGTCTCTGGTTGGTTTGACGCGTGGGATGGTTGTCATCATCTCTTACTTGCAGTTGGGATTGAAAAAGCCACGACAGGTCGCAGCAGGTAAGATGATAGAGGCAAGCATCTTCCTTGCGCTCCTTTACCCACTCACTTCGCGGTACGGCGTGATGGGCGCGGCTTACGCCGGGGTCATCGCGTATCTCGTTGCCCTCTTGAATCGCCTCTTATCTGTGAGGCAGTTAATCTCCCTCGTGTTCGGCAGGGCGTTGCTAATCATACTCGGGTCATGGGCGGCGGGCGTTTGCGGCGTGGCGGCTGGCTGGCTGGTCCTGAGCGTCGTCGTGGGCGACTGGC
>JBAWGU010000163.1:0-7146 GCA_049593215.1 Pyrinomonadaceae bacterium | reverse complement strand
CAAGCCGCCCTTCCTAACCTACAAGGCTAATTATCTTGAATCCTTCAACTGAGCTTGAGAGATTCTTTGAATTGAATCTTTCAACAAAACCTAGCGCAGTCTGGTAGGCGGGCTTGCCCCCGCTCCTTCTCCTCCCTCAGTCTAAGTGGTTATGGCGTCGGTTTCCGCCTGACGAAGTTTGAGCGCCTGCCGAACTTGCGCGCCGAGGTCCGTATGCTGTTGCATCAGTTTCTGAAGCTGCTCGCGTTGCAGGATAAGGAAGATGCTCGGCATCAATGTCTCGACGGTGGCGGTTGTCGGCGTGTCGGAGAGAAGGGCAATCTCGCCAAAGTAGTCGCCGTCGTCCAGTGTCGCAACGCGATGGACCTGACCATCCTCGCCCGTTGCGCTCACAGCCACCTTGCCGCGAATGATGATGTAGAAGCGTCTGCCTTCGTCACCTTCTGAGATAATCGTGCGGCCCGCCGGAACGCGCTCGGTGATGAACATGTCGGAGATTTCCGTTAAGTAAGATTCGTCCAGGTCTTTGAATAATGGCACGACACGCAGGATGTTGACATCCGTCACACGCATATCGCCCGTCGCGGATAAAGCCGTTCCTGTCTGGCGTCGCCACATTTCCGCATACGTTCCCCCGCGATACAAGAGAGCTTTGTGCGCTCCCTGCTCAATCAAACGGCCTTCGTGAAAGACGAAGATGTGATCGTATTTTACGACAGACTTCAGTCGGTGTGTCACGGAGACGACGGTGCGTCCGACAGAGACGCGCTCAAGCGTCTCGTTGATGGCGGCCTCTGTGCTGAGGTCAAGAGCTGAGGTTGCTTCATCAAGGATGATGAGCGAAGGGTTGCGTATCAGCGCGCGTGCAATCGCAATGCGTTGTCGCTGGCCTCCAGAGAGAAGTCCACCGCGCTCGCCGACAACAGTATCGTAGCCGTCCGGCATCTGCATCACGAGGTCGTGCAACTCCGCAGCCTTTGCCGCTTCTTCGACTTCTGCGTCTGTCGCGTCCAACTTGCCCAGCCGTATATTCTCACGCACACTTGTGTTGAAAAGGAAACTCTCCTGAAAGACGATGCCGACCTGCCTGTAGAGCGAATCGAGCGCGGCCTCGCGCAGGTCTATCCCGTCAAACATGATTCTGCCCTCCTGCGGATCGTAGAAGCGCATGATGAGATTGAGATTCGTGCTCTTGCCGCAACCGCTGTGGCCGACAAAGGCGATGCGCGCTCCTACAGGGAGTTCCATGCTGACGTTGATAAGATTTTTATGTTCGGCGTTGTAGCCGAAGGTCACATTCTCGAAACGTATGCCTGAATATAGATAAGGCAGCGGACGCGCCTCCGGCGATTCCAAAACGGTTGGCTGCTCTTCGAGAAGCTCTCGCACACGCTGCATTCCGCCCGTCGCTTGCAGCAGCGTAGGTGTCACTGCCGTCAGCCCCATCACAGACGAACTGACCATAATGAAGAGCGCATTGAATGAGACCAGCGAGCCGATTGAAAGCGAACCCGTAAAAGCAAGATACGCGCCGCCACTGATGAGCAGGACATTGAAGAGCAGCATCCCTATGTTGGGGCTGCGCTCCGTCACGTAACTTAGAAAGTTGAAACGCGTAGCGAGGCCAGCGACCTTCGCTGCCTGTCCCTCGAAATTTTCGAGCACGGACTTCTTCAAGCTAAACGCCTTAACGATCTGTTGCGCGCTCAGTGTCTCCTGAATAGTGTTTGAGAGCGTCGCCTGTTCGCTTCGCAACGTGTAGCCCACCTTGAGCGCACGCGGCCCCAGAATCTTAGGACCAATGACGCAGAACGGAATCCCCACCATCGCCCCCAGCGCGAGTCTCCAATCAATCGCAAACAGCACGCAGGTGCTGAAAATAATATTGATGATGCAGAGCAGCGCGCCCGGCACGCCGAGCACAATGGCGTTCTCGATGGCGTTCAAATCAGAAGAGAAGCGCGACAACAGCTCGCCCATTCGCGCACGCGCATAGAACCCCAGCGAGAGTCGCTGGAAATGGCGGAACATCTCTTTGCGAATATTATTAAGGATGCGCGCGCCGAGCCATGCGTAGAGATAGTCGCGTACAACCTGCGAGGTGGCTGTGAGCAGAAAGCCTACGCACAGCCCGCCGATTATGAGGACCAAAATATTTGCATCTCGCGGGGTGATGGCAAAGTCTATGAGAAACTTGAGGCTCAGGGCCAGCAGAGTATTAAACGCCCCTTCGATGACAAGAGTCACGACCAGAAGAAGGGCGCGCGAAGCGTAAGGCTTAACGTAGCCCGATAAAATTCTCAGAAGCCTGAACGGACTCATCATCGCCCCTGAGCCGCCGGGATGTTCTGCCAACGTGTTCGACATGACCCCCTGACATCCTTATTGCTCACGCACTCTCAGCCCTCAAGACCCCAGACTAATCTTCTCGCCTGTGCTGACGGCGCGATAGCAGGCGTCAACAAGCTCAACCGATTTGTACCCGTCAAGCGCAGTCACCACAGCAGGCTTGCCATTAACAATCGAATCAACAAACGCGCGATCTTCCTGCGCGTAGCCCCACTTTTCTTCCTTCGACAGTTGGTGCATGGAATGAATCGTCTGTTTGTTATCCAGCCCTGCACTGTCAACGATTGCTTCCATCTCGCGCGTTGTGATTGTGCGGTGATGGCAGAAGACCTCTACGCGCTCGAAAGGGAAGAGCCAGCTTGCGTCCGCAGCAGAGCAGAGCGTTGCGTGCATCCCGTTCTCAAATTTCAGCAGCACGGAAAAATCATCCACCTCCGGGTACTCATGCGTTGAGCCAAACGCCGTCATCTGCGCGACTTCGCCAAAGAGGAAACGCATCATGTCGAACATGTGTATGGTCGTCTCGTAAAGAAAGCCGCCGGTGACTTGCGGGTCTGCAACCCACGCGGGATTGATTAGCTCGCCGCGATTCATCTTCACATGCGCGGAATGCGGCGCACCATCTTCGGAAATCAGATGCTTGAGCATCGCGTACACGGGCGCGAAGCGACGATTGTGCCCGACCTGAAAAACCCTGTCGCTCCGCTCCGCCGCTTCCAGCACAACGCGCGCGTCTGTCTGATTGGTCGCCAACGGCTTCTCACAAAAAACATACCTGCCAGCTTCGACGGCAGCAACGGCAAGCTCCGTGTGCTTGGTATTCGGCGTCGTGATATAAACTGCGTCAACCGTCTCAATCAACTCCGCCGCGCTCTGCGCCACACCTGCGCCGCACGAGCGCGCAAGCTGTTCAGCCTTTTCCACAAAAACATCATGCACGGCTGCAACGCTCACGCGCTCATCACGCGCCAGCACGGAAGCATGAACGCCCCCGATGTATCCTGCGCCGATGATTCCAATTCTGATTTTGTTCATGGCTGTTCTAAATCTAGATTGCTAAGCCGAGCGGCAGGTTCTCGCAAAGGCGCAAAGAAAAGAAGAACCGGAGGCGCAGAAGAATCATTCAACCTCTTTGCGGTCTTATGACTTTCTGTTCTTCGCGCCTCCAGCGTGAACCTGCAACTCTCATCGCCCGCGCGTTCCGATTTAACCGATAACTCTCGCCGCCGCTTCGTATGCCTCACGCGCGAGTTGCTCCGGGTCCATCTCCCAGTACTCAGGCCGGAAAATCTCCACGCTGGCGACGCGGTTGTAGCCTATGCGCTTGAGCGCGGCGACGATTTCGCGCAACGGCAGAATACCAAGTCCCGGCAACAGACGATGACGATCTTCCAACTCTGCGCGCGGCAGATTCTCCGCATCGTTGATATGAAAGATGAAAAGCTTCTCCGCGTCGAGCGCGTCAATCGAATCAAGACGCGAGCCGCCCGCGTAGAAATGAAAACTGTCTATCACCAACCCGACATCGGCGCGCGCCACACGCCCGACAATCTCCTGCGCCAACTCCAAAGTCTGTACGCTGCAACGCGGCTGGCCCAGAAACTCAAACGCCAGCGCAACCCCATGCCCTTCAGCAATCCTGCCAAGCTCTTCCAGCACGCGAACGGATTCTGCGATTGTCTCGCTCTCCGTTTTCCCTTCCGGCAAAGGACCTGGCACGACAACGATGTACGGGCAAGCAATCTCGGAAGCGATGCGGCATAACTCTTCACACTCACTTAAAAGCTGCGCGTGAGACGACGCATCTCTAAACGTGATGCGCTCGATGGAGTTGATGCTGTAAGGTTTCAAGCCGTGCCCGTCAAATAGCTTCTTCAAATCTTCGGTCGAACTCTCTTTCAAAAATCTTCTGAGCTTCGCGGCCCAAATCTCCAGATAGTCGAACGAGGCCGCGCTCGCCGCTTGAATATCTTTGGCGAGATCGGCCTTCATCGTTGTCGCACCGTTCAAAGCTAGTTTCATCATAAAGCCTCGCCTGAATTTGCATCGAAGAAGATGGCTTTGTCCATCTCGAAATTAATCCAGACGGTTGATTCCACGTCGGCGCGAAAATCTGCCGCCGCACGCGCGATGATCTTCTCACTGCCAAGACGCAGGAAGACGAAACTTTCGTTTCCCATCAACTCCGTGACGTAGATTGTCGCTCTCATCCATCCTTCACGCTCAGTAGTTTCAACATGAACGTGTTCCGGTCGAATGCCCAGAGCAATGCGCTCATGCCCGTTCGTCTTATCGAGTTGAGCATCCATGAGAGGAAGCGCGAGCGCGCCCGTCTCGAACATGCGCGTTGCTGCTTCTACGCGGCCTTCTAAAAAATTGATGCCGGGGCTGCCGACAAACTCTGCGACAAAGCGATTGGCAGGCCGGTTGTAAATATTCATTGGCGTGTCGAACTGTTGAAGCCGTCCGCCGCGCATCACTGCGACGCGATGAGCGAGCGTCATCGCTTCAGCCTGATCGTGCGTCACGTAGATGGTCGTCGTGCCAAGCGTATGCTGCAAGCGTTTCAACTCGCCGCGCATCTGCACTCTCAATTTTGCATCGAGGTTTGAGAGCGGCTCGTCCATCAAATAGGCGCGCGGCTCGCGCACGATGGCGCGTGCGAGCGCAACACGCTGTCGTTCGCCGCCTGAGAGATCGCGCGGCCTGCGCTCTAAAAGTTTTTCAATCTCAAGCATCGCCGCGACGCGCCTGACACGCTTAGAGATTTCCACGCGCGCAACTTTACGCACGCGCAGAGGGTAAGCGATGTTTTCCGCGACGGTCATGTGCGGGTAGAGCGCGTAGCTTTGAAAGACCATCGCAATGTCGCGGCGTTGCGTCGGGATGTCGTTGACGCGCTCCGCGCCGATGAGTATGTTGCCCGCCGTCACTTCCTCAAGACCAGCGAGCATACGCAGCGTCGTCGTCTTGCCACAGCCCGATGGACCAAGCAGCACGACGAACTCGCCGTCTTCTGTGGACAAGGTTAAATCATCCACAACGACAGACGAACTAAATTTCTTTGTGACGTGCTCGAAGCTGACTTTCATTGAAGATTAAAAGGTTCACGCAAAGGCGCGAAGAAAAAAAAACCAAAGAAGCACTCAGCACCTTTGCGATCTTGAGTCTTTCTTTTCTTGCGCCTTTGCGTGAACCGCTTCGTCTCATCAAACTTCACCCCTTCACAGCCCCCAGAGACAAGCCGCGCACAAGGTATCGCTGAACAGCTAATGCAAAGACGAGTATGGGCAACATGGCGACGACGCCCGCCGCGCTCATCACGCCCCACTTGATCTCATACTGCGTGACGCGCCCCGCAATTCCGACAGGCAAGGTCATCGCCGCATCCGTTTGCGTCAAGGTCAGCGCAAACAGAAATTCGTTCCAGGAGATGATGAGACAGAAGACCGCCGTTGCCGCAAGGCCCGGCGCAACCATCGGCAGCACAACTCTCAACAGCGCGCCCAGACGCGAATCGCCGTCAACGCGCGCCGCCTCTTCCATCTCGCGCGGTATCTCACGGAAAAAGCCGCGCATCATCCAGACCACAAACGGCAGGTTGAAAGCAGTATAGACAACAACCAGCGCGGCTCTAGTGTTGAGCAGATGCACGTCGCGCATCAGTAGAAAGAGCGGCACGGCTGTCACAATCGGCGGAAACATTCGCGTCGAGAGTATCCAGAGCGCGAGCCGCGTGTCCAGATTGTGTGGCAAACGAAAACGCGCGAGCGCATAAGCCGCGAGCGTCCCCAAGAGCATCGCGCACACGGTCGAGAGCACAGCCACGATTGCGCTCGTCAAAAGATACTGCCCGAACGAGCGCGCGAAAAAGGCGTCGTAGTAATGCTCAAGCGTCGGATGAAAGATGAACCAGCGCGGAGGCACGGCGAACTGGTCCACATTCGTCTTGAGCGAAATCGTGATGGTCCAATAAACGGGAGCTAACGCGGCGAGCGTGGCAATCAGGACGAGCGCGTATTTCAGCAAGCGCGCAAGACGAGCGCGCACGGCGTAGCGCGCCGCGCCTACTGTTGAAGCTTGAGCATCGGAACTCTCTTTGTTTGCCCGCACCTTCATTGCTTCACGCCGCCTCCTGCTTTTGAAGCAAGCGGATGTAGAGCAGGCTCACGGCGTTCGTCAGCAGGAGTAGCACAAAGGACATCGCCGCCGCGTAACCAAAGTCGCCAAAACGAAAAGCCGTGCGATAGATGTAGAGGCTGACGGTCTCTGTGGCAAACCCCGGCCCGCCTTCCGTGAGGATGAAGATTTGGTCGAAGACTCGCAGCAGGTCCATCGTTCTCAAGAGCAGCGCAATCAATATCGCGGGCTTTAGAAGCGGCAGCGTGACGTGGCGAAAAGTCTGCCACGCGCTTGAGCCGTCAACGAGTGCCGCTTCATAAGGCTCTTGCGGAATCGTTTGCAAGCCTGCGAGCAGAATCAGAAAGATGAAAGGCGTCCACTGCCAGATGTCAACAGCGATGACGGATGCGAGCGCAAGTTTCGGCGAAGCCGTCCACGTGAGCGATGCTGTGTTGATCCCGAAACCTTTCAACGTCCCGTTGATTGCGCCGAAATTCGGATTGAGCATCAGCCGCCACACGACGCCGACCACGACAGGCGGCAACATCATCGGCACAAGCAACGCCGCGCGAAACAGGCTCCGCCCACGCAAACGGCTATTGAGAAGCAGCGCGAGGCCGAGTCCAATCATAAACTCAAACGTGAGCGCAAAGATGGCATAGATAAGAGTGTGCC